>NZ_RCXU01000005.1:0-141784 GCF_004167315.1 Blautia sp. aa_0143 | reverse complement strand
GTAGTATCCCCCGACGGAGTCCCTGCCCGGAGCGATGCCACCTTCCTCTGGCGTCCCTCAACCACATCCACCCACAAAACCTCAAAAACCCCACCGACTGCATCCACTCCCCGGACCGATGCCACCTCCCTCTGGCGTCCCTCTCCATCCCAACAAAAAAAACGGCACCCGGCAGTTCCAACACTGCCAGACACCGAAACCAAAACACCCGTCAAACAGACCTATACAATATATAATCAACATTCGCTATCCGCTCAACTCAATTACCACCAGAAAGTTCTCTCAGCAACTCAAGATCGCTGGCCTGCACTTTAATATTCGTAGTCAGCTTCTCACCCTCAGGGCTAATATACGTCACCTCAAGAATACTCCCCTCACGAATCCCCCGCCGGGAAACCGCACTACAAAATGCCGGAAACTTCGGATGATTCTGTTTAAATGTATTCCATGCATTCATAACCTTCATCATATTTCCAATATTTCCAATATTACCAATACCCATAACCAACACCAGCCTTTCCCTTACTATCATCTATGTTTTTTTATCTATTAACCCAAACACAGCCGCCGTACAAACCATACAGCGGCTGACCACATGATCCTATTCAAAATAACCTGCCGGGAACTCACAACCCTCTGATAAAAGAAATCGCATCCCGGATCCCAGCCACATAAACCAATTTAATTCCTTTAATACTCTCTGTAGCCGTCCGGTTCACCTCAGGAAGTATCACCGTCTCAAACCCAAGCTTTTTCGCTTCCTGCACACGCTGTCCGGCCATACTCACTGCACGAACCTCGCCACTCAGACCAATTTCACCAAACGCCATCACAGAATCCGGGATCACGATCTCCTTCGCACTGGAAATAATAGCAAGACAAATACCCAGATCGATCGCCGGCTCTGTCATCTTCATGCCACCCGCAATATTCACATAAGCATCCGAAGCAGCAAGATGAACTCCCGCCTTCTTCTCCAGAACCGCCATCAAAAGATTCACACGATTAAAATCCGTACCAACTGCTGTTCTTCTCGGAATTCCAAAATTACTCTGACACACCAGAGCCTGAATCTCCACCAAAATCGGTCTCGTCCCCTCCATAGAACATGCAACAACAGACCCCGAAGCATTCTCCGGTCTTCCATTCAAAAGGAACTCGGAAGGATTCTTCACTTCTTCAAGTCCGGAATTCTGCATCTCAAAAACACCAATTTCATTGGTAGAACCAAAACGATTTTTCACCGCACGCAGGATCCGGTAAGAAGCATGCCTGTCTCCCTCAAAGTAAAGCACAGTATCTACCATATGTTCCAGTACACGAGGACCTGCCACATTTCCCTCCTTGGTCACATGACCCACGATAAAAATGGACACTCCCATACCCTTAGCGATCTGCATCAGTACATTGGTAGATTCCCTCACCTGAGAAACACTTCCCGGTGCAGACGAAATATCTTCATGAAACATCGTCTGGATAGAATCCACAACAGCTACATCTGGTTTCGTCCGCTCAATGATCTCCCGGATATTTTCAAGATTCGTCTCACAGAGCAGTTTCAGTTTATCATTAAACGTTCCAAGCCGATCTGCCCGGAGCTTGATCTGTCTGAGAGACTCCTCACCAGAAATATACAAAACAGAAATCCCCTGTGAAGATAAATTTCTGCACACCTGCAACAACAATGTAGACTTGCCAATACCAGGATCTCCACCTACCAAAACAAGGGAGCCGGGGACGATTCCGCCTCCCAGCACCCTGTCAAGTTCACCGATTCCACAGCTCTGACGTTCATCTGAAGAAAGACTGATATCTTTCAGAACTACAGGCTCCGTTTTCTTTTGTGTAGTTTTAATACTCCCTGAGGAAGATTTTTTGGAAGAAACCGTTTCCTCCACAAAAGTATTCCATGCCTTGCATGCCGGGCACTGCCCCATCCACTTGGCTGATTCATACCCGCATTCCTGACAGAAATAAACCGTTTTTTTATTTTTTAGCATTTTACAATTTTAACTTCTGCTTTGGTGTTCGCATCCAGTTCAACACTGAAAGAAAGCTTGCCGCCCAGGTTTGTGGTCATTGTACCTGTACTTACATCATCAATAAATACCTGATACTCTGTCTCAGCTTCCAGTTCAACAGTAATCTGAGAATCCTCAAAGCCCTGAACCTCAAAACTCATTGCTGTTCCATCCTGCTGAAGATGGAACACACTGGTTCCCGGAACAGACTCATATACGAACATTCCATTACGCTCAAGTTTGGTGATCTCCTTATATGTTTTTACTTTATACATATCTCCCTGATACTGATAATCCGACAATTTGGATTTCTGATTTAATTCATAATCTCCAAAACTGATAGTCCCATTATCTTCTGTGCGGATCAATTCCTGTACCACTGCCATGATCTTATGTCCTCCTGAAATCTTTCGTTGTATAGTTTTAATTTTGTTAATTATAACTTATTTCTGTTTTTTTGGCTATAGAAAGTAATAAAATTCTTACGCTTTCTCCGCATCTTTTACTTCAAAGTAGATTTTCTTGTCTTTGACCTTCACCTGTACGGTATCACCGGCTTTGATCCGACCTTCAAGGATTTCTGTTGCCATCTCATCCTCAATCTTTGTCTGGATCGCACGACGCAGCGGTCTTGCACCGTATTTACTGTCAAAGCCTGCATCTGCGATAAGATCTTTAGCTGCTCCGGTAACTTTCAGTATGATATCCAGCTGTTCCTGACAGCGTTTTTCCAGGTTTTTCAAAAGAATAGTAACGATCTTTCTGATATTTTCTTTATTCAGAGAATGGAATACCATGATCTCATCGATCCGGTTCAGAAATTCCGGCTTAAACATCCGCCGCACTTCTTCCATCACTCCGGACTTCATCCGTTCATAATCACGCTTTTCCGTATCTCCGGACATAAATCCAAGATGTTTCGGTTCCATGATCATCTGCGCACCTGCGTTAGAAGTCATGATAATGATCGTCTGCTTAAAATCCACTTTTCTGCCTTGAGCATCTGTAATATGACCATCATCAAGTACCTGCAGAAGAATATTAAACACATCCGGATGAGCCTTTTCAATCTCGTCAAAAAGAATGACACTGTATGGATTTCTGCGCACTTTTTCGCTGAGCTGTCCACCTTCTTCATAGCCTACATATCCGGGCGGCGATCCGATCATTTTAGAAACACTATGTTTTTCCATATATTCGGACATATCTACACGGATCATTGCCTGCTCACTTCCAAATACAGCTTCCGCCAGCGCTTTGGAAAGCTCCGTTTTTCCCACTCCGGTAGGTCCCAGGAATAAGAAAGAACCTATAGGCCTTGCGGGATCCTTTAATCCTACTCTTCCCCTTTTTACCGCACGGGCAACTGCAGAAACTGCCTCATCCTGTCCGATCACACGTTTTTTCAGAACCTTTTCCAAATTTGCAAGCCTACGGGATTCCCCCTCTGTCAGACGCTGTACAGGTATTTTTGTCCAGTCAGACACAATACCGGCAACTGCCTCTTCATCAACTGTAAGTGGATTTTTCCGATTTTTCCGCTCCGCCTTTCTTCGGATCTTTTCCAATTCTGCTTCCGCCTCATTCTGCTTTGCCTGTGCTGCTTTTGCACCTTCAAGATCTGCATTTATGACTGCCTGTTCTTTTTGTTTCAAAATATCGTGGATCTCTCTTTCCAGTGCTTCTGCTTTCGGAGACGGACGATATCCCGCCAGTTGTACTTTCGACGCTGCCTCATCAATAATGTCAATGGCTTTATCCGGAAGAAACCGGTCATTGATATAACGAACGGACATTTTTACAGCCGCCTCAAGAGCCTCATCCAGAATCTCTACATCATGATGTTTTTCATAATATGGGCGCAGCCCCTTCAGGATTTCAACAGCCTCCTCTTCTGTAGGCTCTTCCACGATGATAGGCTGAAAACGCCGTTCAAGCGCTGCATCCTTTTCAATGTATTTCCGATATTCTTCCAGTGTCGTTGCTCCGATCAGCTGGATCTCTCCACGGGAAAGAGACGGTTTCAGGATATTGGAAGCATCCAGTGCACCTTCCGCTCCACCTGCTCCGATGATCGTATGGATCTCATCAATAAAGAGCAATATTCCCTGCTGTTCGCTTACCTCATCGATCACATTTCGGATACGTTCTTCAAACTCACCGCGATATTTACTTCCTGCGACCATTCCGGAAAGATCCAGAACTACAACCCGCTTATCCTTCACAGTATCCGGTACCATTCCTGTGACGATCCGCTGTGCAAGTCCCTCTACGATAGCCGTTTTTCCTACTCCCGGCTCTCCAGTCAGGCAGGGATTGTTCTTTGTTCTTCTGCTCAGGATCTGGATCAGTCTGGCAATCTCTTTATCCCTTCCCACTACAGGATCCAGCTTACCTTCTTCTGCCATAGCCGTCAGATCTCGGCTATACTGATCCAGAGTTGGTGTTACACTGCTGTTTCTTCCCTTTGAAGCTTTTACAGCCTGGAATTCTTCCGCAATGGCATCGCTGTCCATTCCCATAGCTGTCAGCACTGCCGCATAAAGCTTCTGGATATTTGCACCCATTGTGTACAGCAGTCTGGTACCCACACAGTCTGTTTCTTTCAACATTGCCAGCAGAATATGTTCTGTCCCGACTTCCTCAAAACGCATGGATTCTGCTTCTGCATATGCACCCTCAAGAACTCTTCTGGTTCTCGGACTGAATCCCGGTTTCTGTGAAACAGCCGTATTTCCCGGCGGTGCGATCAGTTTATCGATCAGAGCCATCGCTTTATCAGCCTGGATCCCAAACTCCTCCAGAACTCTTCCTGCTGTGCCCTCCTTTTCTTCTACAAGCCCGACCAGCAGATGCTCCGTGCCGATATAACTATGTCCGCAGGAGCTGGCTGCCTCTTTTGCCAGAGCAAGAACATTCTCTGCCTGTTTTGTATATCGTTCCTGCATGATGTCTCCTCCTATCTGTCTGTGTCATACTCGTCAAAAATCTCGTCCACCAGCTGATGGACTTCTTCTCTTGTTACATTTTTACAGCATCCCCATGCCATTGCTACTGTCAGATTCTGTTTCATTTCTTCCAGTGCTCTGACCTTATCTGCATCTATGGAGATCACCGCTCCCTTTCGCCTGTCAATAGTCACAAAGCCTTCCTGACGAAGCAGCGCATATGCCTTATTCACAGTATGCATATTGATTCCTGCAATGCTTGCAAGCTGCCGTACAGAAGGCAGAGTATCCCCTTCATGAAGCCTTGATGTAGCGATCCCCATTATGATCTGATTGGTGATCTGCATATAGATTGCCTCATCACTGTTAAAATCGATTTCTATCACCATAGGGTAATCTCTCCTCTACAACAGCAAAAGGCTGCACAGTTTCATCCTGGCAGCCTGCTGTGATTTTTGTTTTTATTTACTGATCCCTGCAATCTTCTCTATCTGTTCTTTGTTAAGAACCAGATTAAATCCCATTGGATTTACCACATAAGCGTTTGCCTGCGGAATCATCAGGCTCGGAAGTTTATCTATAGTTACTTTCGCAACACGGAGATTCTTGCCTCTTCCAAATTTCTCAAATTCCATAACATCTGTAAACACAGGCTGCATGATCTTATCCTCTTTATTTTTCAGATACGGAATATGGAGCTTTCCATCTTCTTCCTGCTCTGCATTGATTGCGATCAGAAATTCTGCCTTACGCAGGTTAGCTATCAGCTCTTCTTCCAGCTCACGGATATTTTTGTGCTCTTCCTGTTTTACCGGACGACGCAATTCCTGCATAAAATAGATTCCGGAAAGTTCAAGAGACGGGTTCAGAAACGGTCTCTTTGACGGCTCGATCTTACTCATATCTCTCTGGTTTGCGATCTTTCCGATCTCAATCTCGATCTTCTCTTCTCCGTCGATCCAGATCACACTGTTCACTCCGATCGCGTACAGCGTACCATACAGTCTTGGATAGTCTTTTTTCTCATATTTCATGCCCATAAGAAGGATCTTATCCTCAAGGAGCTGTTTACCATATTCTTTGATCTCTTCTTCTGTGGCAAAAATCCTTGCCTGGTCATTAAATGTTTCTTCATCACAGGTCACATATGGAAGTCTGGTTGCCTGTGAATATGCAACAAATACTTCCTCCCTGTTTCTGAGCTCATGGATTGCTTCTTCTACACTGATTCCCATTTTTCTGTCCTCTCTGCCTCATCACTTGGATGCGACACCTCATCAAGGAAAATGGTTGGTTCCTGTTGTGCCCTGTCAGCATCCAGCTTTTCATGTTCGTAACTACTCACTGTGTTTCATAGTTGTTACTATTGTACAATGAAATCCCTGTTTTCGTCAAGCTGTGCCTGTGAAAAATGACCAACTTAAGCCTCGTCGATAGCTTTTCCGATATCGTGACGCATATACTTGTTTGCAAAGCTGATCCACTCTGTAGCAGCATATGCATTCTTTCTGGCTTCTTTTAATGTCTCTCCTTTGGCAGTGATGCCAAGAACACGCCCACCGTTTGTAACGATCTCTCCATCTTTAAATTTGGTTCCCGCATGGAAACAGTAGTATCCGTCTTTGTCCTTAAAATTCTCAAATCCATGGATTGGGATACCTTTTTCGTATTTTACCGGATATCCATCACTTGCAAGAACAACACAAACTGCTGCATTGTCCTCAAATTTCAGATCGATCTGATCAAGTTTGCCGTCTACACAGGCTTCCATTACTTCAATGATATCATTCTCCATACGCGGAAGAACAACCTGTGCCTCCGGATCCCCAAATCTTGCATTATATTCCAGAACCTTCGGGCCATCTGCAGTAAGCATCAGTCCGAAGAAAATGATTCCCTTAAACGGACGTCCCTCTGCTGCCATGGCATCTACTGTTTTCTGATAAACATATTTCTTACAGAATTCATCTACTTCCGGAGTATAGAACGGACTTGGAGAAAATGTTCCCATTCCGCCTGTATTCAGTCCCTGATCCCCATCCTTCGCACGCTTGTGATCCTGCGCGGATGTCATGGTACGGATCGTCTTTCCATCTACAAAAGAAAGTACGGAAACCTCACGGCCAGTCATAAATTCTTCAATTACCATGGTATTTCCGGCATTTCCGAATTTTTTGTCTTCCATGATCTCTTTTACGCCAGCTTCTGCCTCTGCAAGATCCTGGCAGATCAGAACACCTTTTCCAAGAGCAAGGCCATCTGCCTTCAAAACGATCGGGAATTTTGCCTCGGTCCTTAAATATTCCAAAGCTTTTTCCGGATCATCAAAATTCTCATAAGCAGCTGTAGGAATGTCGTATTTTTTCATAAGATCCTTGGAAAAAGCCTTGGAGCCTTCCAGAATAGCTGCATTTTTGCGCGGTCCGAACACACGCAGTCCCTCTGCCTCAAATACATCTACGATTCCGCCCACAAGAGGATCATCCATTCCCACGATAGTAAGATCGATCTCTTTTTCTTTGGCAAAGGCTGCCAGTTTTTCAAATTCCATTGCTCCGATATCTGCACATTCCGCATACTCTGCGATTCCTGCATTTCCAGGTGCACAGTAGATCTTGTCAACTTTCGGGCTTTTTGCAACACTCCATGCAATTGCATGTTCTCTTCCGCCGCTTCCTACGATTAATACTTTCATCTGTTTACTCCTTTGTTTCATCTGTCTGCTGATTACTTTAAAGAAACAATTCCATCTGTCACTGTGATCTTGTCATTGGCGATAAGATTGATTGCTTCCGGAAGGATCTTCCACTCTGCTTTTTCCATTACACGTCTCTGAAGCTCCTTGGATGTATCTCCGTCTTTTACCTTTACTGCTTTCTGAAGAATGATCGGACCTGTATCCGTTCCGGCATCTACGAAATGAACCGTAGCGCCTGTTACTTTCACTCCTCTTGCGAGAACTGCATCATGAACCTTAAGTCCATAAAAACCTTTTCCACAGAAAGACGGGATCAGGGATGGATGGATATTGATGATTTTGTTGGGATATGCTTCCACCATCATCGGAGGGATCGCAACCAAGTATCCTGCAAGAACAATCAGATCTACCTCTTTTTCCTGAAGCTTCGCCAGTAATGCTTTATGGAAAGCTTCTCGGTCCGGATAGTCTTTCGGTGCGATGCATACCGCCTCTATATCATGCTTTCTGGCTCTTTCCAGAGCATAAGCGGAGGCATTATTACTGATCACAATATCCACTTTTGCATTTGTGATCTCTCCTGCATCAATAGCATCCAGGATCGCCTGAAGATTCGTTCCCCCACCGGAAACAAGAACACCGATCTTTAACATAAGGTCACTCCCTTTTCTCCCTCTTCAATGGATCCTACCACATATGGCTTATCGCCGGTTTTGCGGATAGCTTCCATTGTTTTGTCAACATCTGCAGGATCTACTGCCAGGATCATTCCAAGACCCATATTATATGTATTGTACATCATATGCTCATCAATATTTCCTTTTTCAGCAAGGAGCTTGAAGATCGGAAGTACCGGATAGCTGTCTTTTTTGACAACAGCTCTGGTTCCCTCTTTCAGCATACGCGGGATATTCTCATAGAATCCACCACCTGTGATATGGCTGCATGCATGGATCTTCACGCCAGACTCTCGGATGCTCTTCAGCGCTTTTACATAGATTCTGGTCGGTGCGATCAGTGCCTCTCCCAGAGTTGTTCCAAGCTCTTCATAATAAGTATCCAGAGACTCTTTTGTCATGTCAAATACTTTACGTACAAGAGAAAATCCATTGCTGTGAACTCCTGTGGAAGCCATACCGATCAGGACATCTCCTGGTTTCAGGGCCTCTCCTGTAAGAAGATCTTTTTTGTCAACGACTCCTACTGCAAATCCGGCAAGGTCGTACTCATCTTCCGGCATAAGTCCAGGATGCTCTGCTGTCTCACCACCGATCAGAGCTGCCTCAGACTGTACACAGCCCTCTGCAACACCTTTTACGATCTCTGCGATCTTTTCCGGATAATTTTTGCCGCAGGCAATGTAGTCCAGGAAAAACAATGGCTCGCCGCCTGCACATGCAATATCATTTACACACATGGCTACAGCATCGATTCCGATGGTATCATGCTTGTCCATAACCATGGCTACCTTAACCTTGGTTCCACATCCGTCTGTTCCGGAAACCAGAGTAGGCTCTTCCATATCTTTGAATTTCTCCATGGAAAATGCACCTGAGAATCCACCGATTCCTCCAAGTACCTCCGGTCTCATTGTCTTGGCAATGTGCTTTTTCATCAGCTCTACTGATTTGTATCCTGCCTCAATATCTACGCCTGAAGTCTTGTAATCCATAATGTCCTCCTTATGACAACACCTTTTTATTTTTATGGTAAAAGATTTATTTAGTAATTTTTATATCCAACTTCCTGAAGCCTTGCGTCTTTCTTCTCAACCTGCTCCTTCAGATCCTGACTGTAGGCTTTCAGTCTGGAAAGAAGCTCTGCGTCGGAAGTTGCAAGGATCTTGGCAGCAAGAAGTCCCGCATTGGCGCCACCATTGATTGCTACTGTGGCAACCGGGATACCGCTTGGCATCTGTACGATTGAGTAAAGGGAATCTCTTCCTCCCAGAGATGTTGTATGCATCGGAATACCGATCACCGGCATCGGAAAGATTGCCGCACACATTCCCGGAAGATGAGCTGCCATTCCTGCGCCTGCGATGATAACTTTGAAGCCTTTTTCTTCTGCTGTCTTTGCATACTCGAAAAATACATCCGGTTCTCTGTGTGCGGAAATGATCTTCATTTCATAATCAATCCCCAGTTTCTCCAGGATATCTGCTGCTTTGCTCATAACCGGCATATCTGAATCACTACCCATTACAATTCCTACTTTTGCCATTGTGTTCTCCTTTCATGGTACACTAACTGAATATTAGCCTGTGTCCTTTGACTATTGTTATGGTTATTCTACGTATATTCTCACTTTCTGTCAATACGATCGGAAAAACTGTAAATTTACTAATTAACTTATATTATTATTTAATGGAAGATTCTCAAAAGGACGGTTTAATTCCTCTGTTCCCGGAAGAACAAACCTTCCGTTTTCGATAATGGAAAGCATTTCTCCCTCATCATCGATCACCCGGATACTTCCAAGCTCATCATAAGGTATCGTAATATCTGTATGACAGCCATAATAAGCAAGGCTTACGTCATCCTTTCGCATCTCGGAAATCTCATTATCCCTGGCGATGATTTCTTTTCCATCCGGATTATATACCGGTGTATCCTCTGCCCAGCTGTAACAGGTATCGCCCACAGCAAAATGCGGTCCCATTTTTTCTGCGATCAGGATCGGAAGCTTATCCGCAATTCCGTATTTCAGCGCCGCCACATAAGCTGTGGTATTTGTACCGATGGCAAACTCTCCCATGGGGATCTTCGGATGGTGGTGGAGGATATTATCTTCAATATATTTCCGGTTCTCTTCTTCGGTTTTAAAATTCGAGCAGGTGTAATCAATAACCTGGCCGCAGTCAAATACCAGCTTCAGATCCCGGAACTGAAGACCGTTCAGATATACTTTTTTCACATGAAGGATTCCGCCTGTGCCTGCCAGCTGCGGAGATGTAAAGACTTCGCCCACCGGAATGTTCACATCTGCCACACAGTTCTCAAAATTCGTCTGTTTCTTCGGATCTGTCAGTTCATGAAGATGGATCAGAAGATCCGTCTCATTGTCTCCACGTCCTTTGACTTCCACCCACTCACAGGTATCCAGGGTATTGATGATCGTCTGCTGGATTTCCTGATAGAGATGGTAATCCAATGTATTGATCTTTACGATCTCACGGAAAATTTCCTCATAATTTCCACCAATCTCAGGAACCGGATATGCAATGATCGTAAAACTTCTCTCATCACCTTTGATGTATCGGTTTACGATCTGTCCGGATTCATTGTCAAGTTCTGTCTGAAGCTTCTGCTGTGTCTCGCTTAATGCATAAGCTTCCGGTTTACTTATCGGAGAGAAAGGATTTTCTCCAAATGTATCAATGCAGGCCGGACCGCCATGTACTTCTGCCAGTTCTCTGTACTTCTCATAGGAGGTCTGCATAGCACGAAGTTTTCGCTGAACAAAATCCCCATCCAGGAACAATGCACTGTCCTGACGATGATCGTAATCGTACTGCGGATTGGCAACGCCGCCTGTATAGCCTACTCTCACGGCGCCTCTCTTATTTACCACATGCGTTGCATGGCGATAGATCACCGGCTTCAGACCCATTTTTTCAAACTGGAGGATCGCTGCTTTTACCATCCGTTCAAAACCAAGACTATATCGGATATTTACTGTTTTCTTTTTTGTGATATCCTTCCGTCCGGTGATAAATCCGATCCGATAGCCTTCTGTATAGGTAGAAGCCATCTTATCGATCTCTTCCTGAGAAAGGGAGTTCAGAAACTCTGCAACTCCTGTTTCATTCTCTGAAACAAACTCGCCATAGCGATACAGATATCTCAGATCCGAAAGATCCGAATTCATGATGATATCTGCTGCAAAGTCAAGCTCCGGATCTACACCTTCCCGTATCCTCTGCTCCATCATATCCTGGCAGTAATCATTTACATAGGAACGGAGAATCCCCTCCACTGTTGCCGCCTCCGGAAGTTCTTCCTCACAAAATGCAGAATATACTTCCAGAAACAGTTCCATGGATACAGTCATATCCCACAGCCTTTTCTCATGAGCATAAGCTACAGTTCCTGCGATCTCTGCATACAGAAAACTGAAGGCTTTTCCATATTCTCCCATCTGCTGTACTGCATACGCCGGATTTCCATAGCTGCTTTCATAATTTTCCGGGAGGATATCCTGATAAAAGCAATGATTTCTCTCTTTCAACACCTCCATCGTAAGCTCTGCTGCGCTCTCATCCATCACATCTGCTGCCATGGAAAGAAACTTTGCCCTGTTTCTGAAAAAATCTCCAAACGGTTTTTTTACGGTTTCTTCTGTTATGATCTCACGGATCCGTTCCTTCGCAAGTCCATAACGTTCTTTCATGCATTCTTCCAAGACTTCATCTCCCATCTTTTTCATCATCGATCACATGCCCCAGGGCAATGTGTTTGTCAACGAGTTCTTTCATATATTCCCAGATCACTTCAGAACCCTCTCCTGTTTTCCGGTTTCTCTTATAAATCTGACTTTTCTTCACCTGATGCTCTTCCCAGCTTTTTCCGTTGGAAGCATCATTTAGAAACAATGGCTGACAATTATCTAGCACATGGGCAAATTTCGCCTCCGGGGTTTCGTAAGCCTCAAACTCCTCCCATAATGCTTTTAACCACTGTCCCTGATCTTCCGGCAATAGTCCATAGATCCGTTCTGCTGCCTGCTTCTCCCTGTATTCCTTGGTTGTCGCTCCTTTTTCATCATATGCATAGGTATCACCTGCATCGATTTCTACCAGATCATGCGCCAGTACCATAGGAATCACCTTCGAAAGATCCACTTCCTCATTGGAATATTCCTTTAAAAGCACCGCCATCAACGCCAGATGCCAGGAATGCTCCGCATCATTCTCTTTCCGCTTTCCGTCTGCAAGATATGTCTGTCGGAAAATATTCTTGACTTTATCTATCTCCATAATAAAGTCCAGCTGTTTTTTTAAGCGTTCTTTTTTATCCATCTGTTATACCCCCGATAAAAAAAGTCCCAGCCAGATAACCAGGATCACTCCGTTCAAAATAGACCCGACCATGCTCGTCCTGTGTTTCCGGTTTTCTTCCGAAAAGCTGGAAAGCCCCAGTGTAAAGCCATATGCAGAAAGCAGCATGGCAAAAAGCCCGGTTCCGCCGATCAGGCCCCCGAGCTTTCCATCAAAAAAGAGTGCAAGCACAACTGCCGCGATAAACAGCACGAGGGAAGCCGCCGCAAGTCCTACAGACCATTTTCCCTTGGAAGCTTCTCTTTTTTTTGCAAATGCATATCTATATCTTCTTGCCATTAATTTTTCTCCTAATCCTGTCGCAGACTGCATAAATCCCATATCCAAGCGCTGCGCCCAGAGTATTCAATATCATATCATCCACATCAAAGCAGCCAACTTTTGTAAGCAGCTGGATCACTTCTATCGTCAGACTGATAAAAAAGCCGGATAATATGATAAAAAAGCCATTTCGCATTTTTCCGGTTATTACCGGAAGAATAAATCCGTATGGCACAAATCCCAGCACATTTCCAAAAACATTTGTGAAAAGCGCAAATGTACCCACTATTTTTCGATAAGTCCAGAAACGCCTGATCTCCACAAACGGAACAAGATTGTAACGGTATTCTCTTTCTGCATCCGCCACTCTTCCGTATCCTTCGGAAAAGAACAGAAGATACACAAGAACAAGAACATACAATACAAAAAAAGCTGTCCCGAGTTTTTTTACTCTGCGTTTTGTCCCTTTTTCCAATATTCTCCCCTGCTTAAATAGTCCGAAAAGCCACACGGAACAACGTGCGGCTTTTCAGATCATATTAGATTAATATCTCTGATTTTCTTCTGAGCAGTCTCGCACCGTTCACGATCATCAGAATTCCTGTGACAAGTCCCGTCACCAGAACGACAATACCGAGTGCAAGGCTTCCCGCCCCGCTGCTCGCCATAGTTTTATAAATTTTTTCATTCATAAGGCTGCGTCCTCCCAGTAAAAGCGGACCTTCGGAATCCGCCGCTCTTTTATGACCTTTTATAACAATATTATTCTGCGCCGTACTGGTCATAATATGCATCAATGGCAGCTTTCAGCTTATCATCGATCACAACACGGCCTTTGTATTCTTTGTTGTAGAGATGCTCAACAACCTCCGCCATAGTTACAATAGCTGTAGTCTGAAGGCCGTAGGTTTCCTCGATCTCTTTGAGCGCACTCTTTGTTCCCTGGCCGCGTTCCATACGGTCAACAGAAACCACAAGACCTATCGGATTTACATCTCCCTGCGCTTTGATGATCGGAAGTGTTTCTTTAATGGATGTTCCTGCAGTCGTAACATCCTCAATGATCACTACCTTATCCCCATCCTGGATCGGGCTGCCAAGAAGAATTCCTTTATCTCCGTGGTCTTTCACTTCCTTACGGTTGGAACAGTAACGGATATCCTTTCCGTACATTTCACTGATCTCCATAGTTGCTGCTACAGAAAGCGGAATTCCTTTGTATGCCGGTCCAAACAGCACATCAAAATCCAGTCCGAATTTGCTTTCTATCGCTTTTGCATAATACTGTCCCAGCTTGCGAAGCTGCGCACCGGTACGGTAAAATCCTGTATTTACAAAAAACGGTGTCTTTCTTCCTGATTTCGTAGTAAAATCTCCAAATTTCAGGACATTACAGTCAATCATAAATTCAATAAATTCCTGCTTATACTGTTCCATTTATCTAATCCTCCATGTTTTTCATATATACGACAAACCCAGGATCCACACTCTGCTGCAATCCCAGTGTAAAATCCCTTTATTTATCCTGTTAATTCTAACATATGAACAACAGAATTGCAAATACGGCAATCCTCCGTTATTTCACTACTCCGATCAGCTCATTGATGTCTTCCACTTTCTGTTTTTCAAGAAATGCCTGAATACCATCTGCGATCTCCACAGTAGCATAAGGGTTAAAAAAGTTTGCAGTTCCCACAGACACTGCAGTAGCACCTGCCATAATAAATTCCAGGGCATCCTCAGCAGTTGCGATTCCTCCCATACCGATGATAGGAAGGGATACTGCATTTGCCACCTGATATACCATACGGACAGCTACCGGTTTTACTGCAGGACCGGACATTCCACCAGTTTTATTTGCCAGTGCAAATGTACGTCTGTTGATATCGATCTTCATTCCTGTCAGGGTATTGATAAGAGAAAGAACATCTGCGCCGCCAGCTTCTGCTGCTTTCGCCATCTCGGTAATATCGGTTACATTTGGGCTCAGCTTCATGATCACCGGCTGTTTTGCATATTTCTTTACTTCTTTTGTGATCTCTTCAAGAGCTTTCGGATTCTGACCGAAGGCAATTCCGCCTTCCTTGACATTCGGGCAGGAAACATTAATCTCCAGCATATCCACAGGCTCATTTCCAAGGCGTTCTACAACCTCACAGTAATCCTTTGCAGATTTTCCACAGACATTGACGATGATCTTTGTATCATATTTTTTAAGGAACGGAATATCTCTTTCACAGAAAACATCAATCCCCGGATTCTGAAGACCAATGGCATTGAGCATTCCGGATGCTGTCTCTGTCACTCTCGGTGTAGGATTTCCCGGCCACGGTACATTTGCCACACCTTTTGTCACAACTGCGCCAAGTCTGTTCAGATCCACAAATTCACTGTATTCCGCTCCGGAACCAAATGTTCCGGACGCTGTCATCACCGGATTCTTAAGTTCTACGCCGGCAAGATTTACATTCATTCTGCTCATAGCTCTACCTCCGTGCTCAGGAATACAGGTCCGTCTTTACATACTCTCTTGTTATGGACATGAGAATGAGAATCCACATCTTTGGATTTGCACACACAGGCAAGACACGCGCCTACGCCACAGGCCATACGCTCTTCCATGGAGATCCAGCACGGAATTCCTTTTTCAAGGGCATATGCCTTGATGGCACGGAGCATCGGGGCAGGTCCGCAGGCAAAGATCGCATCTGCCTCAAGATCGTTCTCACGGATGGCATCCATAACATTTCCCTTTGTTCCTGCAGAGCCGTCTTCTGTTGCCACATAGACATCTCCATAAGCTTCAAATTCCTTATTTAAAAACAGCTCATCTCTGTATCCGAGAACCATGATCTTTTCTGCGTCCAGCTGTTTAGCAGTTTCCAGCATTGGCGGGATTCCGATTCCTCCACCCATGAGAAACACTTTTTTGCCTTTTACTGCATCCAGCGGAAAACCATTTCCCAGAGGTCCCATAGTCTCAATGGGGACCCCTGCATGAAGTCTGGAAAATTCCTCCGTACCGGTTCCTTTTCCTGTAACGCGATATACCAGTCTCAGTTTTCCTTCTGCTTTATCGATCTCACAGAGACTGATGGGTCTTGGCAGAAGCTTACCGCCATTGCGGCTGTAAAGTGATACAAACTGTCCCGGCACTGCATTTTTTCCAATCTCACCTGCATCCAGCCACATACTGTAAATATCTGTACCAATACATTCCTGGCTGAGTATCTTACAGGGCTTTTTTGTTTTTTTACTTTCTGATGTACTCATAAAATGCCTCCTGTATTATCTGTTCTCCAGCGCACCGCTGATATCCGCGATCATATCTTTTACTGCCGCTCTGGAAGCATCTGCGTAATTTTCAGCGCCAAACTCTTTATATTTCTCCTGCTTATATGCAGCGATGATTCCTCTGGAAGAGTTTACGATAGCACCAAGTCCGTCCTCATTAAAGAAATGGACAAGATCTGCGCCCTTTCCACCCTGAGCACCATATCCGGGAACAAGGATAAATGTCTTCGGCATGATCTTTCTTAATACCTTTCCCATTTCCGGATAGGTCGCACCTACAACAGCACCAACATAACTATATCCATCACCCATAAGCTCATCGCCCCATTGTGCAACCTTCTCACCTACCAGCTCATAGAGCGGGCGACCGTCGATGACACGATCCTGGAACTCACCACTTGATGGATTGGAAGTTTTGACCAGAACAAAGATACCCTTTTTCTCTTCCTTACATACATCCATAAAGGGTTTCACACCATCAGAACCAAGGTATGGATTGACCGTTGCAAAATCCTCATCAAAACCTGCATATTTTTTTGAGCCTACCTGAACCTGTCCCAGGTGACCAACTGCATATGCTGCAGATGTGGAACCGATATCACCTCTTTTGATATCACCGATCACAACCAGATCTTTGGCTTTACAATACTCAACCGTTTTCTTGTATGCGATCAGTCCCGGGATACCAAACTGCTCATACATGGCGATCTGTGGTTTCACTGCCGGGATCAGATCACAGGTCGCATCCACGATCCCTTTGTTATACTGCCAGATTGCTTCTGCAGCGCCCTCCAGAGTCTCTCCAAACTCTGCAAAAGCCTTCTTCTGGATATGCTCCGGAATATAATTCAGCATAGGATCCAGTCCTACAACGATTGGTGCATTTGTTTTGCGGATATTGCTGATCAGTTTGTTAATCATGATTCTTTCTCCTCCTGGTTTTTAAATACAATTTTTCCGTCACAGATGGTATAAAGCACTTTTCCCTTTACTTTCCAGCCATCAAACGGTGTGTTATGTCCTTTGGAAACAAATTTATTTTTATCGATAGCATACTCCTGCTCCGTATCCACGATGATCACATCTGCCGGATGGCCTTTCTGGAGAGTTCCTCTGTCAAGCCCGAGGATTTTCGCCGGGTTCAGGCACATCTTCTCAACCATCTGTTTCAGTGTGATCACATCTTTTTCCACCAGCTCTGTATAGGTGAGCGGAAGGCTTGTTTCCAGACCTACGATCCCAAATGGTGCATTCTTCATAGAACCTGTTTTTTCCTGTGCACTGTGCGGTGCATGGTCCGTGCTGATCACCTCGATGGTACCGTCCTTCAGGCCCTGTTTCAGCGCTTCCACATCCTTCGGTGTACGGAGCGGCGGATTCATCTTGTAATTCGGGTCATCTGTTTTAATATCATCGGATGAAAGGATAAAATGGTGCGGGCATACTTCAGCTGTGATATTGTCGTATCCTTTCTCTTTTACGATCTTCATCATCTGAGCATCCCCATAAGTGGAACAGTGGCAGAGATGAAGATGGACTCCTGTCTCCAGCGCCAGAATGATATCTCTGGCTGTAATGGTATCTTCCACTGCATTGCAGATTCCGGGAAGCCCCAGTCTTTTGGCGTTCTCATCCTCATTCATGCATCCATCTCCACGTAGATCGATATCTTCACAATGGTCAAAAAACGGCACGCCACATTCTGCCGCGATCCTCATTGCTTCTTTACAAAGCGCTGTATTCATCACAGATTTACCATCCTCGGACACTGCCGGGATCCCTGCTTTCACCATTCCGGCAATATCTGCAAGTTCAGTACCCTTTTCTCCCATGGTGGCTGCACCTGCCTGAAGTACATGAATACCGGAAACCTGCGCCGCCTTGTTATGTACATAGTTTACCCGGTCCGGATTATCAATAGTGGGAGTTGTATTTGGCATAGCAACTACAGTTGTCACACCACCACGTGCTGCCGCAGCAGCACCACTCTTGATATCTTCCTTATGTGTCTGGCCCGGATCACGAAAATGGACATGAAGGTCGATAATTCCCGGCATGACCAGCTTTCCTTTCGCATCGATCACACGGTCGCCGTCTTTCTTTTTCAGCTTCTGGCCTATTTCCGCAATGATTCCGTCTTCCAGATAAATATCGCCTGTTTTATCCGTATCTGTAGCCGCATCGACGATCCGGCCTCCTCGAATCAGAATCCCCATTTCTGTTCTCCTCTCATCCTGTATTTTCAAAGCAGATCCTTCAATCCGCTTGTATTCTCCTATATCATACACGAAATCTCTCTATTTATAAAGATTTTTTTTACAAAGCAATTTCGCCCCTTTTTACACCCCGGAATTGTTGGAATTTTCTCCTTGACATTTCAAAACACGGGTTATATAATCAGAGCATGGCAAAATATTTAATGTAAAATCACTAGTTTTTAGAGATTATATTTACATGAATATAGTCTGTAAAATCTGGTGATTTTTTATTATCATCAGAAGGCTATTTTAATTTTTTTTATTTTTATGGAGGTAACACAAAATGAACAAGGGAACTGTAAAATGGTTCAACGCAGAAAAAGGTTATGGTTTTATCACAGGTGAGGACGGACAGGATGTATTCGTACACTTCTCCGCTATCAACGGTGAAGGCTTCAAATCTCTTGAAGAAGGACAGGCTGTATCCTACGACTTAACAGAGGGCGCTCGCGGAATGCAGGCTGCTAACGTTACAAAGTTATAATTCTATAACCATAAAAAACGTATAAGTCAAAACGGGGCTGCTTTATGGCAGACCCGTTTTTTATTGCATTGTATTTATCCTGTATATAAAAATCCCCGGGATGCTTCAACACATCCCGGGAACCCATCATTTCATATGTGTTTTCTATTCCGCACTGTCTGAAGATAATCCGGAAATATAATCTGTCAATGCAGAAGTATCCATCACAGTATCCACCTTCACACTGGCTTCCTTCGCCTGGATCTTGGCATATGCGGAATATCCGATCCAGCCTACAAGCAGAACCGCGATGAGGATCCATGCCGCCATCTCAAGTACAAATTCTGCGCGTTCCTTCTTCAGGGCACTGTTTCGCGAGTATTTGTTGTTTTTATATTTGTCAACTTTCTTCTGGCTCATTGTCTTTCTCCTTTGCCGCTTCAGTACTTCGTACATTATAGCACACTTGTTTTCAAAAGAAAAGCGGCAACTCCCTGAAGAAATGTGATAATTTTCTGAACTGGAGATTTTCTCTGATCAGACTGCTACGATAACGCCACCATCGTTGGCATACATACTGCTGACACCGGCAGTATCCATAACTACGATCTTTGCTGGGTGCAGTTTCTCACGGATAGCCTCCTCCAGCATCTTCGCTCTTTCCGGACAGTTGCAATGAGTGATGGCAACTGTCTTTTCCGGGATGTTGATCCCCTTCTCTCCAATGTGATCCACCATTTTTACGATTGCTTTATTCATGCCTCTGGCCTGATCCAGCTGACAGATCGTTCCTTCCGGAGTAGCTCCCATAACCGGCTTGATCTTCAGTGCACTGGCCACCAGAGCTTTCACTCTGCCCAAACGTCCGTTCTTGCGCAGAGTTTCCAGATTCTCCAACACAAAAAATGTGTTCATCTCTTCAATATATTTCTCTACTTCACTTACTACTTCTTCAAAAGAAAGTCCCTTTTCTTCACACTCCACGATCTTCATGGCAATCAGACTCTGACCACCGGATGCAGATTTGGAATTAAATACATGAACCTTTTTCTCCGGCTGCTCTTCCAGGAACAGGTTTTTTCCAAGAATCGCACTGTTATAGGAACCACTCAATTCTGCCGATAGCGTCACCGCATAAATGTGTTCCGCATCACACTCATATGCCTTCATATAGCGTTCCGGAGAAGGGCATGCAGACTTGGGGCATTCCGGGCAGGCCGCAACCTTCTTTAAAAAATCTTTCTGATTGAAATTCTCATCATCTATAATATTCTCACCGCCCACCGTCAGCGTCAGTGGTATGGATTCAATCCTGCCGTCATTTTTCCATTCATCTAAAAGCTCCCCACAGCTATCTATCGCAATCTTATAGCTCAATTATATCGTCCTCTTTTCCATTATATGTAGTATTCAATACCACATCTATCGTATCACATAAACAGATATTTGAAAAGAGTTTTTTAAAAAGTCTGTCCTTTTTTCTTTATCTGAGATATAATGTCTACACGCGATCACATAAAAGAAAGGAAGTGCGGCATGCTTGCATTAAAGATCACAGATATCCGGGATTTCACAAACAAACTTTTTATAGGAGAAGTATTTGACAAATTCTGTCTGTCCGAAGCGACTGTGACTACTTTTAATACTTTTACCATTGATGGCAGGCTTCAGAAAGATTTTTTTGATACAGACAGCATGAACAGACTCACAGAGCACGGCCGGACACATTCTCTCTGGAAGGACATCAGACCTTTCTGCTGGTCTGTGATCCGCGGTAAGCGTACGCCCTTAAGCTTCAGGATCGTGCTGCATTTAAGTCGGAGTGGAGTTGAAGCCGCAATGAGAAATACAGATTTCGGAATTTCCTCCGAACAGATAGACGGACTATTCTTAAATCTTCAATTTAAAAATAACAGCCTTCTTTGTACTACCGGAACCTCTCTTAAAACATTCTCTATGGATAAACGCCCAGAGCAGCTCTGGGATGATATGATCCTGAGCTTTCTGTCCAGGAATCAGATTCTTTTTGAAAGGCTATAGTCAATTCTCTTCTTCTATTTCCCTCAGGTAATACGCAAGCATATCAATAAATTCACTGTTGGTAGGCTTGTATTCCAGAGGATATCCTGCAATCTCATCCAGCAGTTTTTTATTTCCTTCCCAACACACATTTACCATTGTTCTGATATCATGCTCAATATTGGTAGGTGTTGATCTGTACTTCCGCGCCAGGCATGGATAAATGTCCTTTGTGATCCGCAATGGTTTATACTGATACCCCATGGAAATCTTTACCGCTTCCGCAACGAAAAAATATCCTTTGTATTTCGAATTTGCACCAAGTCTTCTGATCAATCCATACACCTTTTTCATACATTTGTTCCTCCATTTCATTTTTTTCTCTTTTTAAAAGCACTCCCTTATGTATAATACGACAGTTATCTATATTTTTCGCTTTCTTCTGAAAATTTATTTTATACATATTAGATACTAATTTAAATTTTTAGTCATATTTTACAGGTTATTTTTATTTAATATCTATTATTTTATTTAAAATTCCTATAATTGTGTTAAAGATACACATATTGTTATAAAAAAAGCAAAGGCTTTGCCCCATTACGGGCAAAGCCTTTCGATCATTTTATATGTCGTTTTATTTTGTAAGGACCATAAGGATATCGTTGCTTCTCTTTACAAATTTTGTCATTTCTTCAGGAGAAAGCTGTTTATGGCTCATCATTGCAAGATCATAAAGCTGTTCACAGATCACCGGAACATACTCTGATCCCTGATTTTCTGCTATAAATCTTACAAGAGGATGATTTGCGTTCAGTACAAGTACTTCCTGACCACCGAACATATTCGGATCCATTCCGTACATATTGTACATTTTCATCATATCCTGCATACGGCGACTCTCCTCAGGAAGAGTGATCATCGCTGCAGTTCCCTCATTTTTCAGCTTCTCTACTTTTACTTCAAGTTTATCCTTGCCAAGATTCTTACGGAACACCTCAGTAAGTGTCTTGACTGTTGCTTCATCCGCTTTTCCGTCTTCACGAAGCTCTTCTGTCAGATCTGCATCAATTCTCTTGAACTGGATCGTCTGATCCTGCTGTTCAAGATGGGAAATAAACTGTGAATCGATCACATGCTTCAGCAGTACAGCATCTTTACCCGCTTCACGGAACATATTAATGTACTGGCTCTGCTGTACCTCATCGGTCACATAATAGATCACCGTTTTTTCCGGTTCCTCATTCTGGGATCCTTCAGAAGCTTTCTCCTCTGTCTTCTCCTCTTCAGCTGCTTTTGTTTCTTCTTTTTTATTTTCCTCAATGCAGTCTTTCAGGGTAAGATATTTGCCATCCAGATTCTTAAAGAGGATATAATCGTTCATCTTCTCACCAAATTTCGCATCCTTGATGCATCCAAATTTGATAAACGGGCTGATATCATCCCAGTACTTCTCATAAGACTCTCTGTCTGTCTTGCACATTCCGGTGAGCTTATCTGCTACTTTCTTGGTGATGTATTCAGAAATCTTTTTCACAAAACCATCATTCTGCAGTGCAGAACGGGAAACATTCAGTGGAAGATCCGGACAGTCGATCACGCCTTTCAGAAGAAGAAGGAATTCCGGGATCACCTCTTTGATGTTATCTGCAATAAATACCTGATTATTATAAAGCTTGATGGTTCCCTCAATGGAATCATACTCTGTCCTGATCTTCGGGAAATACAGGATACCCTTCAGGTTGAACGGATAGTCCATGTTCAGATGGATCCAGAACAGCGGTTCCTTGTAATCCATAAATACCTTACGGTAAAATTCTTTATACTCTTCATCCGTGCACTCATTTGGGTGTTTCATCCAGAGCGGCTGTGTATCGCTTAAGGATACCGGCCGTTTATTGATCTTTACTTTATCTTTGGCAGGAGAAACTTCCACAACTTCTTTCTCGCCTTTATCATTCTCCTTTTCCTCTGTCTTGGCATCCTCATGGATATGCTCAACTACCACATCATCTTCACGGAGATCTGCCTCATCGATCGTTTCATACTCCTGTTCAGCATTTGCTTTGGAAAGATAGATATTTACCGGCATGAAAGAACAGTATTTCTCGATAACCTCTCTCATACGATATTCATTGGCAAACTCCAGGCTTTCCTCATTGAGGAAAAGAGTGATCTCTGTTCCCGGTTCTGTTTTGTTTCCGTCTGCCATCTCATACTCCGTACCACCGTCACAGGTCCAATGTACCGGTGTGGAACCCTCCTTGTAAGAGAGAGTATCAATATGAACTTCATCTGCAACCATAAATGCAGAATAAAATCCAAGTCCGAAATGACCGATCATCTGATCATCCGTTGTTTTATCCTTATATTTCTCAAGAAACTCTGTGGCACCGGAAAAAGCGATCTGTGTGATATATTCCTCTACTTCATCTGCTGTCATACCAATACCGTTATCGATAAACTTCAAAGTTTTCTGATCCGGATCAACGATAACATTTACAGCCGGTTTGTAACCTTCCGGGAATGTATAATCTCCCATAACTTCCAGCTTTCTCAGTTTGGTGATCGCATCGCATCCGTTGGAGATCATCTCTCTTACAAAAATATCATGGTCGGAATATAACCATTTCTTGATAATCGGAAAAATATTTTCACTGTTGATTGATAAACTTCCATGTTTTGCTGACATATATGTCACTCTCCTTTTGTTTTTATTTTTATTTCTGATGTTCCGACAGAGCCGGAAACCTGTTGTTTTTTTCAATAAATATATACTAATACGACTTTTTACAAAAGTCAAGAAAAATTTAGCACTCATCATTATAGAGTGCTAGTAACAGCATATAAAACGGATCTCTATGTGCAAAAAAATCCCTCCGTACATTTTTTGTACGGAGGGTGCTGTAAAACTATCTTCTACATTCTGTTCTTATTTTTTCTTTCTACGATATACAAGGATTCCTCCAATACATACCACAGCCACGATCAAAATGATCACAAATGTCATGATCGGTGTACTGTCTCCCGTCTGCACTGCAGATTTCTGATTTGTCTGTGTCACTGCCGGACTCGGAGTCGCAGTAAGAACTGCTGCCTGTGATACCGTAAAAGTAACCGTACTTTCTGACTGTGTACCGGTATCCTTCCAGCTGGAGCCGTCGTATTTCTGCTGTCCAAAGGTAACTTTCAGAGTATATTTTCCCGGCTTGCTGACACGGAATGTTGCAGTATAAGGCTCTCCATCCCAGGTACGGGTCTCTGTGATCTTCCAGCTCTTCGGCTGATATCTGGTATCTCCCTTACGCGGGTTTGTATTATCCATTCCTGCACCAGCTGCTGTAAAGGTGATCTTTGTATTGGTATCATACTTGCCATTGGAATCAATGCCTGTGATCTTATTGTCCGATGCAGCGGCTTCCGTGCCCTGATATCCATTTACTGTAATACTTACTGCGATCACTGTACTGATCTTGTTGGGATTCTTAACCCCCTCCGGAAGAATGACGGTACCTTTTACATTAAATATCTGACGTTCTGCAGAAGACGGATCATAAGAAGATCCCTTAACATCCCATTTAACAGATGCCTTCTGCTCTCCCTTTGTTGTAGTGATCTTTACTGTTCCCGGAAGCTTCAGGGCTTTCTGGGTTTTCTGGGTTCCATTGGGTAGATCTTTGATATCGGATGGCTTTTTGATGCCTGTAAGGTTATTCGCCTTCTTACCGTTATCTGTTTTTTTCTTTGTAACGCTGAAATGGACATTTACATAAGCTTCCACATTTGCATCATTGGCGATCACAATGTCTTCCAGATATTCCCCCTGTGAAAGTCCGCTGACCGGCTGTACGCTAAAGGTTGCATTATCTCCTGCTTCCAGCTCTGTGGCGGAAAGTGTACCAATTGTATATGCATTTGATGAAGGCTGTTTCAGAACGATCTTTGTATTTCCGGTGTTGGTAACTGTAACTTTCTTCGCATCAGGAAGTTCCTTATAGCCTTCCTCTTTGGTTCCAAACTCCAGACTATCTGTTACCGAAAGACCGGGATTGGGTTCCGGTTCCGGTTCCGGCTCCGAAACTGTAAATTCCAGCCGGACTTCAGCCAGTGTGTTTCCGGTATTCTGATCTGTCACAGAAATCGTATCGCTGTGATCTCCGACCTGAAGACCGGTCTTGGGCTGTACGGTAAAGGTTGCCGCCTTATCTCCGGGATTGAGCACTTCCGCAGAAGGCTCTCCCACCTCATAATCCTCCGGAGCAGAAAGCTGGATCCGGATAGCCTCTGTACCTGTATTCTCTACGGTTACAGGCTGTGCATCCGGCGCAGTCTCATAGCCCTGTTCCAGTGTTCCAAACTTCAGAGGACCTTCCGGTTTCACTGTTGCAGTAACTGTTTTTGGTGTTTCTGTCTTTACCATAACCGAAGCCGTCACTGTAGCAGATGCTTCCGTGCTTTCATCAGAAGCAAATACAAGCTCTTCCACGTATGGATCATCTTTTGCAGAGAGTCCAAGCTTAGGCTGTACGGTAAAGGTCTGCTCTCCTCCCTGCGCCAACTGGATATTTCCGCTACTCTCCACTTCACTGACCGGCGCAATATCAAAAAACTCCGACTCAGGCTGTACTAACGTCACAGCTTCTGTACCTTCGTTTTTGATCGTGACTGTACTTGTTGTTTCTACCTTTTCATAACCGGCAGTCAGATCATCAAAAGGCAGTTCTGTCGGATCCGCAGTTAGCTTGTATATTTTTTCCGCTGCAGGGTCCGATGTTTCCCCGGGATCTGTCTGCTCATTATTTTCATGATCTTCGGCTTTTTTATTTTCCGGTTCTTTTACTGTAAAGTCCGCTTCAAAGAAGACATCGGCACCTTCTTCTGTCTGATACGTGATCAGATCTTTGTATTCTCCAGCCTTCAGACCTTCTCGTGGTTTTACCCACACAGCAACACTTTCACCACTCTTTAATGGCGCATCGTTAATATCCGCAGCCATGAAATTCTCCGGGGCAATCTCTTTAAAATTGAGATCTCCGGTTCCGTTATTTGTGATAGTAACCATCTGTGCTTCCGGAATTTCCGTATATCCCTCTTCCACGGAACCAAAATCCAGAATTCCACTTCCATCTTCCGTGTATGCAGATGCCGAATATGTCGGTTCCTCATTTTTTTCGGAAGCGTCTGCTGCTGTACCTGCGGAATCCGGTGTCTCTGTCTGACTATCTCCAGATGTATCTGCCTCATCGGTATTCTGAGGCCCTGACTGTTCTCCGTTTACTTCTATAACAGAGTTTTCAGCAGGCTCCTGGGTATCTGCAGGTTCCTGTGCATCTGTATTTTCCTGTACATCTGTATTCTCCTGCACATCCGCAGACTCCGTTTCTTCTGCCGGCTCTATGGTTTCCTCAGGCTGAGCACTATCAGGCTCCTCTGACGTTCCAGCTTCTGTATCCGGCGTGTTCTCTGAAGACTCCGAATCTGCCGAAGCTTCACTTTCCTCCGCATCCGGATCTTCTCCTACTGCTTTGGCTTCTTCCTTTTTCTTTTCTGCCAGTGCTTTGGCTTCCTCCTCTGTTTCGGAAACCTCCTGGGTCGTCACCGTAAGCTCACCACTGACTCCCGTCTCTTCTTTTCCGGTGATCTTCAGAACGATCGGAAGACCCAGATCTTTTTCATCGATTTTATAAGTCTTATCAGTTCCTACCTCTGTAAGAAGGTCTCCGTCCTTTAATGACCAGGAAAAACTCACATTATCATCTGTGATCCCCTCCGGCTTGACCTTTGAATAATCTGCACTTAAGGTAGACCCGATCGCAAGTGTTCCTTTGACCTTCAGCTTTCCATCAAGAGTTCCCGATGGAGCTGCAGTGGCAAATACCATCGATGGAAGCAGCGTTACCATCATAAGCACAGCCATGACGACTGCCAGCACTCTGCTTTTTTTCATATCCCATCCTCCTTTACATCATTTTATTTTCCCCACATTTACCCTTTCTACGCAGGGCTTTCTTTTTGCTGATGCAAGTTTATCATATTTAATTTTCAGAGGTGTAATCCCTGCTTTCCGTCAGCCTTCTACGATCATATATTTTCCGTCCGGGAGTTTGAATACTTCACTTTCTTCTTCCAGCTCCTTCAGGGAAATCCCCTCCACATCTGCGCCCATTCCATCCAGATATTTTTTAACATCCTTCAGGGAATCCAGCACAACTGCCATGCAATCCTCTAGAAATTCCTCTGCCTCCTCAAAATCCTCTGCTACCGGCTCATCAAAAAGCTGACCCTGTTTTTCCAGAAATGTCTGGACATATTCTTTCTTGTACATATTAAAGTACCTCCTTTATATCTCCGCCCGCCGCGATCAGTCTGCGAAGTACTGGTTCCACCTTCTCTGTCTCGTAGAAAGCCGCCGCCTTTACCCCTGGCTTCGCATGCTTCATGGCAAAGCTGTATTTTACAGATTTCATCATTTCAATATCATTGTATTCATCCCCGAACGCTATGCATTCATCCGGTCCGATTCCCAAAAGTTCCTGGTATTTACGGATCCCTTTTGCTTTGTTCGTGGTAAATGGAACAAAATCCACCCACGCAAATCCGGATGTCACAACAGTACATCTGTCTTTGAACCGTTCTCTCCAGTACCGGATGGATTCCTCCGTCATTCCTTCTCTCTCATAAACTGCAACCTTCATACAAGGCTCTGTGATCTCATCAAAACTCTTTATGATCTTACACTGATTTTTTACTTCTTCGATCATCAGATGGCGATAATGTTCTGTCTTGGGCATGATATAATAAAAATCCTTTGTAGAACAGGAAAATTCCGCTCCGGGCTTTTCCCATATTGCCTGAATGATCTCTCTGACCAGTTCTTTGTCAAAGCTGTCGCAGTACAGAAGCTTCTCATTCTGGACAGCAAGCCCGCCATTTTCACTGATAAATGCCATCTCGTCCTTTACCGGCGCAAAAAGATTCCTCATATTGGCATACTGTCTGCCACTGGCTGCCACAAAGAGGATTCCCATTTTTTTCAGTTCCTTTACCAGCGGAAAAATCTCTTCCGGCAGCGTCTGTCTTCCACCGATAAGCAGCGTTCCATCCAGATCACTGGCAACCATCTTAATCATGCTGCTTCTCCTCATAGATAGTAAACAGATCACCAGGTACAGCTGCTACAATATCTGCACCGTTATTTTCAAGCTCTTCTCTGTCACGGAATCCCCATAGTGCACCAACGGTATACATTCCGGCAGCACTTCCTGTCTGCATATCTGTCTTTGTATCTCCGATATACATACATTCTTCCGGCTTTACGCCGAAATCTTCTGCAATCTTCAGCGGACCATCCGGCGCCGGCTTTCTGCGGATCCCTTCCTGCTGTCCCATCACCTCATCAAACAGATCGCCATAGATCGCCTTTACCACTTTCTGCGCCGCAACATGAGGCTTATTGGAGCATACAGCCATCTTAAGGCCTGTATGTTTCAGCTTCTGAAGGGTTTCCGGCATATCTTTATATGGCACAACTTTATACAACGGATCTTCATCAAATTTCCTGCGATAAAGTTCCCTGACTTCTTCGTAGTGTACCAGCTCCGGATCTCCTGCATCGATCAGGCATCTTCTGATCAGCATATCTGCACCTTCACCGCTGTAATAACGAAAATTATCTGCCGGCTGTGGTTTCAGGGAAAACTTTTCCATGATCTCATTCGCCACATATGCCATAGATTCCAGTGTATCCGCAATTGTTCCATCCAGATCAAATATACAAGCTTTTATCATTTTGTCTTTCATCCTCTCAGGTTCATTCCCAGTTTTTTTGTCTCATAGATCAGTCTTGCCACAGGCAGTCCCACCACGTTGTTATAATCACCACGGATTCCCTT
Source organism: Blautia sp. aa_0143 (assembly GCF_004167315.1). NCBI lineage: Bacteria > Bacillati > Bacillota > Clostridia > Lachnospirales > Lachnospiraceae > Blautia > Blautia sp. aa_0143. Next base: position 112,874 of record NZ_RCXU01000005.1, on the reverse strand, counting down.
CACATAGGCTCCCCAGGCGCCCTGGATCCCATAGCTTCCGGCTTTGTCCATTGGGTCTTTGCTGTTTACATATTCCTTTATTTCTTCCTCTGTCACCGGATAAAAGCTCACATCTGTGCACTCATGGAAGGTATGAGCTTTCCATCTCCCTTTTTCTCTTATCAACAAAGTTACACCGGTATATACCTGATGTGTATTCCCCTGCAGCATAGCGAGCATCTCTATTGCAGCTGTCTCATCTGCCGGTTTACCTAAAATCTTACCCTCATAAGATACAACGGTATCTGCACCGATCACAACCACATCTCTCAGATCTCGGTTCTCCTCTTCCTCCAGCGCGTATGCCGTAAACATAGCTTTCTGACGAGAAAGTTCCTCCACCACTTTCGCAGGCTCTGCACTGGTGATCCGTTCTTCCCCGCTGGCAGGCTTCACTTCAAAGGCGACTCCTACCTGGCTTAAAAGTTCCCGCCTCCTGGGAGATGCGGAAGCAAGCACGATTTTCTTCATGTGTAATTCCTCTCTTTCCTGTGTTATCAGTATAACCGTTTCTGTAAATGGGCGCAACCGAAATCGTTGCAGGAGCATTTTGTACTTATCCATTTATTCCTGATGACGATAAAACAAAACAAGCAGTACACCCTGATACCTGTTCACGGTGTACTGCTGTCATATGTTTCGTATTCTTTTTGACAGTTTTTATGCTTTCGGTAATTTGAAAGAGCTCTTCAGAGATACAATGCGGTTAAATACCGGTGCTCCCTCCCTGGAGTCATGGATATCTGCGCAGAAGAAACCGTTACGTACAAACTGATAGCTGTCATAACCTTTTGCTTTCAGAAGCTCCGGCTCTACATAAGCACTTGTTACTGTAAGAGAATTCGGATTTACATTAAGAGAACCATCTTCTTTATTGTAAACACCTTTTTCTTCATCTACGATATTCTCGTAAAGTCTTACCTCAACTTTACCTGCATTGGATGCTTCCACCCAGTGGATCGTTCCTTTTACCTTACGTCCGTCCGGTGCATTTCCGCCCTTGGTCTCCGGGTCATAGGTACAGTGGACTACACGGATCGTTCCGTCGTCATCTGCCTCATAACCTGTGCAGGTTACAAAATATGCATTCATAAGACGAACTTCATTTCCAATATAGAGACGTTTGTATTTCTTAGGAGGCTCTGCCATAAAATCATCACGTTCAATATAAAGTTCTCCACTGAACGGAATCTTTCTGGTTCCAAGCTCCTCATTCTCCATATTATTCGGAGCTTCAAGATACTCAACCTGTCCTTCCGGATAGTTATCGATCACGAGCTTGATCGGATCAAGGATCGCCATCATACGCGGACGTTTCAGCTTCAGGTCCTCACGGATGCAGTACTCGAGCATTGCATAATCTACAGAACTGTTCGCCTTTGAAACGCCACAGAGTTCTACAAATTTACGGATAGACTCCGGTGTAAATCCACGGCGGCGAAGTGCGGCGATGGATACTAGTCTCGGATCATCCCATCCATCTACGATGCCGTCCTCAACAAGCTTCTTGATATAACGTTTACCTGTAACAACGTTGGTCAGGTACAGCTTTGCAAACTCGATCTGCTTCGGTGGGTGCGGATATTCCAGTTCCTTTACCACCCAGTCATAAAGCGGTCTGTGGTCCTCAAACTCCAGAGTACAGATAGAATGTGTCACACCCTCAATGGCATCCTCGATCGGATGAGCGAAGTCGTACATCGGATAGATGCACCATTTATCTCCTGTATTGTGATGTGTCATGCGGGCTACACGGTAAATGACCGGGTCACGCATGTTCATATTCGGTGATGCCATATCGATCTTGGCGCGGAGAACCTTCTCGCCATCTCCGTATTTGCCCTCACGCATCTCTTCAAAAAGCTGAAGATTCTCTTCTACAGTACGGTTTCTGTACGGGCTCTCTTTACCTGGCTCTGTAAGAGTTCCTCGGTACTCACGAATCTGGTCTGCAGTCAGGTCGCAGACAAAGGCCTTGCCTTTCTTAATAAGCTTCACTGCTGCCTCATACATCTGATCAAAATAATCAGATGCAAAGAAAAGTCTGTCTTCCCAGTCTGCACCAAGCCATTTCACGTCAGCCTTGATGGACTCTACAAATTCGGATTTCTCCTTTGTAGGGTTGGTATCATCAAAACGGAGATTGAATTTTCCGTTGTATTTCTGAGCCAGTCCATAATTTAAAAGAATGGATTTCGCATGTCCGATATGAAGATAGCCGTTAGGTTCCGGTGGGAAACGTGTATGCACGGTGTCATAAACGCCTTCTTCAAGATCTTTGTCTATAATATTTTCAATAAAGTTTTTGGAAACTGTTTCGTTCTCCATTGCTTTCCCTCCTAAATATCATCCTGATGTTTTATCTTATCATAAATCCGGAGTTTTTGAAACCCGCAAAACCTGTATCTAAACAAAAAATTGTCTGTTTTTAGACACAAAAAAAGCTGCTGACGGGAATCGAACCCGTGACCTCCGCCTTACCAAGGCGACGCTCTACCGACTGAGCCACAGCAGCTTGTTTCGCGACGTTTGTGCCGCTCACAGTTGTTTATATTATCAGATGATTGTCATATTGTCAATACATTATTTTTATTTTTTTAAAAATTCATATTTTCATGATTATAGCACAAAAAATCCTGTGTGCTGTCGCTCACAGACACAGCACGCAGGATTCTCTTTTTACTCTTCTGTCTTTGTCTCTTCTGCTTCTGTCTCTTCTTCCGCTTCGGCCTCCGATTCATCATCTGCAGGTGTTTCCTCTTCTGCTTCTGTTGGTGCCTCTTCAGCATCCTCTGCCTCTTTGGAAACTTCTACAGTCTCAGATGCAGTCTTGTCCCAGTCCTGGAAGACTTCTTTCTCTTCTTTTTCTTCCTTCTTCTCATCATCCTTGAAATCATCAAGATCTTCGAAATCATCCTCAAAGTCTTCTTCGCATACAGATCGTCTGGATACAAGTGCTGCGATAGCTCCTGCTGCGGCAGCGGTAAGCGCTCCTACTGCAACAAGTCCCCAATATTTATTGATCTTTGCCATAATTTGGTCTCCTTTCTTATTCTGCTCCTTATGAATATTATTTTAATACTTTTATATTCAAAAGGAAAGAGGTATTTACTCTTCTCAAAAATAGCTTTTAATTTTCCCACGGATCCTCTGCAGTGCATTATCAATGGATTTCGGTGTTTTTCCAAGGATCCGGGCAATATCCATATATCCATTTCCATCCAGATACAACTGCAGTACCCTGTTTTCCAGAGGGCTCAGGCTCTTTTTCATTTCATTTTCGAGAGCCGCCACATTTTCCCGGTCGATCAGGATCGATTCCGGATTATCATGCTCCACACAGGAATCTCTGAAGTTTTCCTCCGCCTCTCCGTCGCTTAAAGACACATAAGTGTTCAGTGGCTGATGTTTCTGGCGGTTTGAACTTTTAATTGCAGTATATATCTGTCTGTCAATACATATATTTGCAAAAGACTGAAAAGACGACTCCCTGTCTGGCTGGTAATCACGGACTGCCTTAAACAGTCCGATCATCCCCTCCTGTATCAGATCATCTGTGTCCCCACCTATCAGAAACATGGCACGGGCTTTTTTTCTGACCAGACCTTTATACTTTTCCATCAGATAATCTGCAATTGCAGATTCCCCTGCACGAAGTCTTTCGATAAGAGCTTCATCCGTCATCTCATTATATCGGCACATTTTTTCTCCGAACAGCTATGGCTGTATTTGATGTATTTATTTTGACAGTCTCTGTCTCACGATTTCAAAAGCAAGCACCCCTGCTGCTACAGAAGCGTTAAGGGAATCGATATCCCCTTTCATCGGGATCGCGGTAGTAAAATCACATTTCTCTTTTACAAGGCGGCTTACACCATTTCCCTCATTTCCGATCACAAGGCCAATAGGTCCTGTCAGATTCTGACGGTACATCACCTCTCCGTCCATATCTGCACATACGAACCAGATGCCCTTTTCTTTCAGTTCATCAATAGTCTGTCCCAGATTAGCAACCTTGGCAACCGGTGTATAATTCAGTGCGCCTGCCGAGGTCTTGGCAACCGTAGCAGTCAGTCCTACTGCTCTGTGTTTGGGAATGATCACACCATGAGCACCTGCGAGATTTGCGGTACGGATGATAGCTCCCAGATTATGAGGATCCTCAATATTATCAAGAAGAATGATAAACGGAGGCTCTCCCTTATCTTCTGCTTTTTTCAGGATATCTTCCACTGTAGAATAATCATAAGCCGCAACCTGTGCGATCACACCCTGATGTGCACCTGTCTCGCTCATGGAATCCAATCGTTCCTTTGGAACAAATTTTACAATGGTATCATGTTTTCTGGCTTCTCTTGCGATGGTGCGGACCGGTCCGTCCTGACAGCCATCCAGAATAAACAGTTTATCAACACATTTACCGGAACGAAATGCCTCAAGGACCGCATTTCTTCCTTCTATCATTTCAGTCAATTTAAACTTCCTCCTTCTCAAGTCCTGCATGGACCAGCTCCAGTATCCTTGAAAAATCCTCTTTCAGGTAAAGATATCCCATCAGCGCCTCAAACCCTGTGGCACGCCGGTAATCCGCCATGGTGGCATGTTTGGCCATGGTAGCGGAATGCGCATTCCTTCCTCTTCGATATACACTTTTTTCTTCTTCTGTCAAAAGTGGTTCGAGGATTTCCATCATACCCGACTGCGCAGATGCTTTTACAAGGCTGCTGGCTTTTTTGTGGAGACGATTTACCGGACAATTCGCTTTTTTCACAAGAATAGTACGGATCACCAGCTCATAAACGCCATCCCCGATATAGGCCAGCGTCAGCGGCGAATAGGTCCGAAGGTCTGCGTCTTTCAGATCAAACAGCTCTTTCAGTTTCTTTAAGCTCTCTGCCATTTCACACCTTCTCTTGTATCTTTAAGGATGATACCTTTTTTCAGGAGCTCATCTCGGATCTCATCTGCTCTCTTGAAATCCTTTGCCTTTCTTGCAGCCTGGCGCTCCTGGATCAGATCCTCGATCTCTTTGTCAAGAATCTCTTCTTTTTTCTCGATTTTCAGTCCCAGCACATCACTGAGCTTAAAAAGTTCCTCATAAAGGCCACCGGCAAACTCCCTTGAGCTGTTCTCGTCTACGTTTGTGTTGGCAAATTTTACAAGCTCAAAAATTGCCGCAAGTGCATCTGCAGTATTAAAATCATCATCCATGGCAGCTTCAAATTTGGTAACAAAACCTTCTGCTTCTTTGAGAAGCGCAAGCTCTTCCTCTGTAATATTCTCTGCCGCCCCATTGTCTTTACGGTCGCTGAGCTTGCCTGCCGCCTCAAGGATACGCTCCAGAGAGTTCTTTGCTGCCTCCATCAGATCTGCGCTGAAATTCAGCGGACTTCTGTAATGTGCGTTCAGCATAAAGAAACGGAGAACCTGAAGATCATACTGTTCACCGATCTGACGAACGGTACGGAAATTTCCGAGAGATTTGGACATCTTGCGGTTGTCGATGTTCAGGAAACCATTATGCATCCAGTATCTTGCAAAAATCTTACCATTGCAACACTCACTCTGTGCGATCTCATTCTCATGATGCGGGAAGATCAGATCCTCACCGCCTGCATGGATATCAATCTCTTCTCCGAGATATTTCTTGGACATAACAGAGCACTCAATATGCCAGCCAGGACGTCCGTCGCACCACGGTGACGGCCAGGACGGCTCGCCCTCTTTCTTTGGTTTCCAAAGCACGAAGTCTAACGGATCTTCCTTCTGATCCTCACCGGATACCTTAAGAGAACGGAATCCTGACTGGAGATCATCCAGATTCTTATGAGAAAGCTTGCCATACTCTTTGAATTTCTTTACACGGAAATAAACGGTCCCGTCAGCTGCCGGATATGCATATCCTTTATCAATAAGAGTCTGGATCATGTCGATCATGCCCTGGATCTCCTGTGTAGCCTGGGGTGCCGTTGTAGCAGGTTTTACATTCATATCTGCCATATCCTTCTTGCACTCTTTGATATAACGGGTAGAGATTTCCTCTGCGGAAACGCCCTCTTCAATGGCCTTCTTGATGATCTTGTCATCTACATCGGTAAAGTTGGATACATAATTTACTTCATATCCTTTATATTCCATATATCTGCGCACCGTATCAAAAATGATCATAGGGCGGGCATTTCCGATATGGATTAGATTGTATACCGTAGGTCCGCAGACATACATTTTTACTTTTCCTTCTTCCAGAGGTACAAATTCCTCTTTTCTGCGTGTCAGTGTGTTAAAAATCTTCATGTTACTCTTCCTCCAATTTCCCGATTCTGTACAGGGAGCAGATCGCCTGTGAGGAGATTCCCTCTCCCTGTCCTGTAAATCCAAGGCCTTCCTCTGTTGTCGCCTTGATATTCAGCTGTGATATTTTAATCCCAAGTGCTTCTGCGATATTTTCTCTCATCGTCGGAATATGTGGTGCCATCTTCGGTTTCTGAGCGATGATGGTGGCATCGATATTTCCGATCGCATAGTCATTCTCCTTCAGTAATCCGGCAACATGCACCAGAAGTTTCACACTGGAGATTCCCTTATATGCAGGGTCTGTATCCGGAAAATGCTTTCCGATATCTCCAAGAGCCGCAGCTCCCAGAAGTGCATCCATGATCGCATGGATCAGAACATCCGCATCCGAATGGCCCAAAAGACCTTTTTCCCAGGGAATATCAACACCACCAAGAATCAGTTTCCTGCCCTCTGTCAGTTTATGTACATCATATCCCATTCCTACTCTCATCAAACCGTTCATCACTGCCTTTCCTGAAATTTATGTCAAGTCAAAAGAACCTTTTATGAGCTGTTCCTGCTCAGTATGTGAGCATCTTCCGAAGTCTCAGAAGGCTCAGCCTTCTTCTTGTATACGGTGCAAGTCTGAGACTCTCCTCGATCGCTTTTCCCGGCAAGCCGATATCCCGGACTCTGCTCACGCAGCCGACGATACTCATCATCTCCTGCATATCTGTAACTGCAGGAAGAAGATCTATGATCTTAAGGATTTCCGGAAGTGCACCGGAAAGTGTTTCTGTGCTTACATCGTCCAGAAGTTCCGGGGTGTTTTCTTTTTCAAGTGCTCCAAGAATCCCTTTTCTGCCGAAGGTCTCCTGCAGGAGTTCTGTGTCTCCGTCTGTAAAGGCATGCACTCTGCAGGCTCCTCTTCGGATAGCATCTGCAAGCTTTTTATATTCCAGAAGGACCAACATGGTTGCTGCAGAAACCTTCTCCCCGTGAAGAGCATCCAGGTGGCCATTGACCACTTCCATATCCCAGAGGTGGACCATATGGTGCTCCGCCCCGGATGCCGGTCTGGAGTTTCCTGTCATCTGCATGGCCAGTCCGGAAAGGATCAGCGCATACATCAGCTTCTCACATGCATCTTTCTCTCCTGCTGCAATTTCTTTCAGATTATCCTTAACAGTCCGGATCGCTTTTGTTTCCAGGTCTGCCACCGCTGTACAATAGTATTCATCCATAAGAATACTTGCTATCTTCCAGTCTGCCAGCGCAATGTATTTTCCCAGAATATCTGACACCCCGGCTGCTGTAAGCCTTGCAGGCGCCTTAGCAAAAATATCCGTATCCGCAAAAACAAAAAGTGGCGCAGATGCCTGAAATACTTTTTTTACACCATTCCAGGTCATGTCTGCTACTGTGGAAGTAAATCCGTCTGAACTGGCTGCGGTGGGCACAGAGACAAAAGGGATCCGGTACTGATGGGCGACAAAACGGCTGAGATCATGGATCGTCCCCGCTCCAACTGCAAGAACAAGATCGATGTCCTCTTCCATATAATTCTCCACGATCTCCACGGCACGCTCATCTGCCTCAAGACCTTCAGCATCCAGGATCAGTACCTGACACCGGTCATAGATATCCTCCATCAGTTCCTCTGTAGCTTTGTAACTGTTCGTGTCACAGATCAGAAGCGGGGAAATACATTCTTTCAGATCACCGTCTGACATTTCCTTTTCCAATTTCCCGATAGCTCCTGATTCAATTACAATTTCTCTAACGTCTATGTGGTGCTCCCTCCCGCAGCTGCAAGGTCGGGCAAAATCGTCCGCATCGACTCGCATGTACTTATGTCCTCCTGACTTCTTTTAATGATTCACAGCGTATTTCTCTGTCCGCTGAATGATACAATATTACAGTTTGGTATTATACAGGATTTTTTTTTATTACGCAATGATAGAGTTCAACTTGTTTCATCATATAGCAAAAATCCTTTATTTTCAAGGATTTCCGGTGTTTCTACGCCAAACAATGTTTCGCCTGGTTGCGTCTATTTTCTTTTGTTTGTCACAAAAATTGTCATAATAAAAAGCCACTCACAATAAAGGGAAGTGGCTCTGATTATTACATTACATTTTCAAGCTTTTTCAATTCATTCTGTACTCTTGCTCTTCTGCATCCTTCCCCTCCGCTTATTTCCATTCAGCGTCTGCTTCACTTAAAGTCTTTAATTGCCCAAAAAACTCTTTTGCAGCATCCAGACCTACAACCCCACTGTCTGTCAAACAGATATTCGCAATCCGCTTCGCTACTTGCTCATAACCGAATAACATCATAAAAAAAACACCGTCTCACAGACAGTGCACCTCATTTCATGCAACTGGCTGCCATTTTACAGGCCCTGTAGCTTTGCGTCCCAGACTTTCATCTGGTTTGCCGATCATCCTTATTAAGCTTTTATACGTATCCTAAAAAACTGGTTTTATTATACTACAGCGTTCTACTTTACACAAGAAAAAACATTACCGTTTTAACGCCTGAAAACACAAAAAAGAGATTGCTCCAAAACAGAGAAAAATACTTTATCACCACGAAAAAAAATCCCCGCTGTCTGACTGAAATCAGACAACAGGGATTTTTTATCAGATCATCCGATCGCTGCGATCACTTCTACCTCGCAGAGAACGTTCTTTGGCAGTGTCTTGACTGCAACACAGGAACGTGCAGGTTTATTTACGAAATATTTGGCATATACTTCATTAAATGCCGCAAAATCGTTCATATCTGCAAGGAAGCATACTGTCTTGATCGCATTCTCATAGCTGGAACCGGCAGCTTCCAGAACTGCTCCGAGATTCTTCATAACACGGTCAGCCTGCTCCTCGATGGTTGTGCCAACTACCTCTCCAGTTGCCGGATCCACCGGGATCTGACCGGATGTGTAAAGTGTATCTCCATGGATGATAGCCTGGGAGTATGGTCCGATTGCTGCAGGTGCTTTGTCTGTATGTACTGTCTTCATAATAGAATTCCCCTTTCATGAACATTTCGGATACTTCTCTGGCGGAAATATCCATCAGGATCTTACTCAGCTGTTTTTTATTCTAACTCACAGATCACCCCTGGTCAAGGTCCATATTCAGATAATTATAAACAATACCGGAAATATCCCGGATATGCGAAACTGCGTCCCCAGGTTTACAGTCTTCTGACATCACACAGAGGATATATGTAATCTTTTCTCCATATATAATGGCGATATCATGCTGGTCCGTATCCGTTTCTCCAGTCTTATTTGCAATTTCCACGGACACAGATATCCCGCTGGGGATCTTAGTAGTAACCTGCTGGTTCAGAAGCAGGTTCAGCATAGCCTCCGAAGCTTCTTTCGATACACATTCTCCTTTATAGATCCGGGAAAGAAGCTCTGTGCAGTCTTTTACAGAAGTGGTGTTCCTGCCACCGAGGCCGACATCCTTTGAAGAGGACGGGCTTAAGATGTGCTGTACGGAAGTATCTGCAAATTTCTGTTCCGCAAGAAATCCATTTACAGCCTGTGCTCCGTCCTTAAAAACACCCGATGCTGTCTGCAGACGTACCAGCTCATTAAAGGATTCATTGTCACTGACTGTGATCATATTCCAGAGAAGGTCATTGACCTTTGTGGATACGGACGGATCTGTAACATCTTTTTTCATTTTTGCCGCTTCGTTCTGAAGGACTGCATCCATGTTGGCATAGGTCTGGGCCATGACAAACACTTTGATCAGACTGGCTGAGTACAGTGACTGACTGTTCTGTTCAAACTCCTGATCACTGGTTAGATCCTTTACATAAACGCTCCATGTACCCTCATAGGTTCCAAGAAGATCCGCAAGCCGTTTCTCAAGGCCATCCATTCCCAGATCTTTCGTCTCGACTTTTCCGGATTTATCCACGGAAAATCCCTCCGGAGTCTCTCCCTCTTCCTGGAGCAGAACGCCGTTTTCTCCGCCAAAATAATAATATCCGTCAAACATCTGTCCTGCAGCATTCATTTCCAGATAATGGATACCTGGATCTGTAACCATTTTTCCATATTCATCAAAATAATACAGCCCGTTGTATGTTGTTTTGTCCACCACCAGCTCATCCATATAACGTACCTGTGGAGAAGCGCTGAGTTTTCCCAGATTGTTTACCATATAACAGCCGTCAAAAGAAACTTCCTCACCGCTACCGTCTTTTGCCGGAGCCTTCAGATCGGTGATCTGGACCATATGCGAGTTTCCCGCTGTAAATTTACCGCTTTCGTCGTGATAATAATATCCATCAAAAACCGTTCCGTCGATCTCAAAATGATCAAAATAATACACTGCCGGAGTATTTTCTTTGGTTCCATCTTCATTCAGGCAGTAAAAGCCATTGCTTTTCAGAATATATTTCCCGCTTTCACCGGGAATTGGAAGTATCTGGGACTCCTCCGTAACAGAACCAAGGCTTCCCTGTGCCGTCTGCTGCACTGTTGTCGCAAAAACCGGCTGTGCGAGCATCACTGTGCTCAGACAAAATGCCAATGCTTTATATATTTTTTTTCGTCTCATATACTTCTTTCACTTTTCTTATGATCCTATTTTACAGTTTCTTGTCCTGATCCGGCATCCACACATTCCTCCAGTGATTTTCCAGATAAAGACTCTATAAGTATATCGGATTTCTCCGTTCTGTCAAGTAAACCTCTTCCAGAACGTCTCCACTGCACCTTCTACCGTATCCAGCCTGCAGCCTGTACGGTCCTGCCATTCCCTGGGAAAGATTTCCTGGTAATCCCGATCCCAGAAGCGGTCATCCAAAAGCAATATCACGCCTTTGTCCTCTTTTGTGCGGATCACGCGCCCGGCGGCCTGAAGCACCTTGTTCATACCCGGGTAGCGATATGCATAATCAAAACCACAGTGATTCTTTTTATCGTAATACTCTTTCAAGATCTCACGCTGACTGCCGATCTGGGGAAGTCCGGTTCCTACGATCACTGCCCCGATCAGACTTTCCCCTGTCAGATCAACACCCTCAGAAAAAATTCCTCCAAGGACACAGAACCCTACCAGGGTACCTTCCCGTTCCTGAAATTCCTCCAAAAATCCTTCCCGTTCCTGTTCTGTCATATCCGGCGTCTGACACACGCAGCGCACCCAGTCTACGGAAAATTCTTCCTCATAAACTTGCAGTACGTCTTCCATAAGACGATACGACGGAAAAAACACCATATAATTTCCCTGCCTCTGCCAGACACATCTGGCAATATATCCGGCGATCTTCCGGTATTCTGCACGATTTCTCCGGGTATACCGGCTGCTTACGTCGCTGCCGATAAGAATCCTGCGGTTTTCTTTTGGGAAAGGAGACTGCACATAAATCCCATAGGCATCACGGTCTGTTGTCAAAAGCTCCCGGTAATAGAGCATGGGAAACATTGTAGCTGAAAAGAAAATAGCACTTTTCCCTTTTTTCAGGTATTCTCCCAGATTTTCTGCCGGGTTCACACAGAACAGCCTCAGACGAAATCCTTCTTCTGCGTTGTTTTCGGTATATACTACATAATTTTCATCTACCAGCTCTGAAACATTTAAAAAATCACGCACTATAAAATAAAATTCCAGTATTTCCCTGCGTAGTTCTTCTTCCAGTTCTTTTTCCTCCAGTATTTCTTCCAGTTCACCTGATATTGTAAGAAATGTGATCGGCAGTACTCCGGGATTGGGAAGCACCTGATACCCTTTTCCTGTTTCCGCAAGATTCTCTTCCAGTTCCATCATCTGGCGATTTGCTTTATCCAGTGTTCTGGCCAGTTTTGAAAATCTCTTTCTTATCTTCTTTCGAAGTGCTACCAGACTCTGACGGGAAATACCGGCACTGTACATCTCTCTGCCACGTTCTACCAGATTATGTGCCTCATCGATCAGAAAAATATAATCCCCGGAAATATTTTCCCCGAAAAAACGTTTCAGATGAACATTGGGATCAAACACGTAATTATAATCACAGATGATCCCGTCTACCCAGATTGAAAGATCCAGACACATTTCAAAAGGGCACACCTGCCATTTTTCTGCATGAGCACGGATCACTTCTCGGGAATATACCTCTTCAGTGGTCCAGAGCTCATAAACCGCATCATTTACCCGGTCAAAATGCCCCTTTGCATAAGGACATTTCTCCGGTGTACATTCCGGAGTATCCTGAAAACACAGCTTTTCCTTTGCCGTGATCGCCGTTACCTTGAATTTCAGACCTTTTTCCCGCAGGATGTGAAATGCCTCCTGCGCCACAGTTCCTGTGATGGTTTTTGCGGTAAGATAAAAAAGTGTTTCACCTTTTCCCTCACCGATGGCGCGCACGGACGGAAAAATGGCAGACATGGTTTTTCCCACACCGGTAGGCGCCTGAACAAATAAGGTCTTCCCGCTGGAAACCGTATGGTACACACCACTAACAATATCCCGCTGCCCTTCTCTGTATGGAAACGGAAACTGCAGATCCTTCATGGATGCATTTCTCTCTTTTTTCCAGTTAAGAGAATATGCGATCCATTTGTGATAGGCATCCAGAAGCTTCTGATACCAGCCTTTAAGCTCCTCTATGGAAAAATCCTCACGAAATCTCCTGGTTTCTTCCGTCTCAAGATGAGCGTATGTCATCTGAATGTGGATTTCAGAAATCCCTTCTTTTTCTCCCCAGATCATTCCGTAACACATGGCCTGGGCACGGTGGACAGGTATTGGCATGTCCATTGCCTGGACATTTCCGTAAGTCCCCTTGATCTCATCAATATAAACGGCTCCGTCCTCTGTAAAGATCCCATCTGCACGGCCCTCGACCTGAATGACCACATCGTCGTATTCACTTTCTTTTTTCAGAGAAACCTCTGCCTGATAATCGCCCTTCATACTCCGCTGTATCTTGCGGTGAAGCCTTCCGCCTTTTAACATGGCTTCCTTATCTCCGGATGTCCCACTGCTGTTATCCAGATCTCCGCTCCTCAGTATAAATTCCACAAGATTTCTGACAGAAATCCGCACTCTTGGTTTTTCCATATTTTCACTCCCGGCAGCTGCCGGAATTCCAGTCCGGCAGCTATTCTTTTTCCATGCTATACCAGGATTATACCATAAAATATGATCCGAAAGCTTCCCATAATAAAAAGGACGCATGTTCTGCTTTTCTTCTCATGAACTGCGCCCTTTTATCACCGTTTTTCTTTATTCATATTTCTCAACCTGCTGCATACTTGGAAAGAACACGATTAAAATCCTCATCTTCTCCGTAACACTTTACTGTCAGAGTCTTTGTCAGATCCAGACTCAAAAGTCCGAGGATCGACTTTGCATCAATGATAATACGGTTATAAAATACATCAATATCAAAATTACATCTGCTGGCTGCACTGACAAACTCCTGTGCACTTTTTTCATCCAGTTTGATCTGTTTCTCCATAGCTGACCGCCTGCCTTTCTGATTTTTTCATATTTCAGTTTTACACAAAAGTTAAGTTTTTGTCAATACTGTTTATTTCATATCAAACTTTTTTCGACACAATGTACAATATCTTTGTCTTTCCTTTGGAAATCCTGTTGAATTTGATTGTATTATTTTTAGATAAATCTTGGATTTTTTCCAAAAAAATCCGCCGCAGGACGGTATGTTACACGTACTGCGGCGGTTTTAAATAAATCGGATATTCGGAATCCGTTTCCGGATTTATATAAATCGGATATTCGGAATCCGCTTCGCTACTTCCTCATAAACAAAATCCGTTTCCGGATTTTGTTTATATCCGTGTCAGAACAAAAATATCGTAGATTGCTCTGACTGCTTTTTCGAAATCACGATTCTCTACACCGATGATGATATTCAGTTCACTGGAACCCTGGTCGATCATTTTTACGTTTACATTTGCATGGGCAAGAGCAGAGAAGATCCTTCCTGCAGTGCCTCTCTGGGATTTCATTCCACGACCAACAACTGCGATCAGTGCAAGGTCAGATTCCATCTCCACAAAATCAGGCTGCACCAGACGGTGGATACCTGCGATAACCTGCTGCTCTTTCTCCTCAAATTCGTCCTGATGAACATATACAGTCATGGTATCGATTCCGGATGGTACATGCTCAAAGCTGATCCCCTGATCTTCAAATACCTGAAGTACCTTGCGTCCGAACCCGATCTCACTGTTCATCATGGATTTCTCGATATTAATAGAGCAGAAGCCTTTCTTTCCGGCGATACCGGTAATAGTAAATTTCGGCTTCTTACAGGTGCTCTCTACGATCAGAGTACCTTTATCCTCTGGGCTGTTTGTGTTACGGATATTGATCGGAATTCCCTCTTTACGAACCGGGAAAATGGCATCCTCATGAAGAACAGTAGCTCCCATGTAGGAAAGCTCACGAAGCTCTCTGTATGTGATCGCCTCGATAGGCTCCGGATTGTGAACGATACGCGGATCTGTTACAAGAAAACCGGAAACGTCCGTCCAGTTCTCATAAATATCTGCATGGATAGCTTTTGCAACCAGGGAACCTGTCACATCAGAACCACCTCTGGAAAATGTCTTTACTGTGCCATCTGCACATGCGCCGTAAAATCCCGGAATAACCGCATGCTGGGATTTGCTGAGTTTTTTGGAAAGGAGTTTATTGGTCTCCTCCGCTTCCAGATTACCAGCTTTATCAAAACGGATCACAGAAGCTGCATCCACAAAATCATATCCAAGATATGCAGCCATGATCTTACCATTGAGGAACTCTCCTCTGGATGCCGCATACTGGATTCCTGCCTGTGCACGGAAATCCTCATCGATCTTCTTGAACTCCTCCTCAAGAGAAAGGCTCAGTCCGAGTCCCTTAATGATCTCATAATATCGCGCCTTAATCGCATTGATCTTCTCAGTGATATCCTCCCCTTTGGATGCTGCGTCATAACATCCATAAAGCATATCCGTCACTTTGATATCCTCGTCAAATCTCTTTCCCGGAGCTGACGGAACTACATAACGGCGGCTCTCATCACTGCGGATGATATCGCCCACTTTCTGGAACTGCTCCGCATTTGCAAGAGAACTTCCACCGAATTTTACAACTTTTTTCATGATAACACCTCTCACCTGTAATTTCGACTTCCAGCGCCGCCTTTTCACCATTCACTGCAACGCTTTACCACAGAAACCTACGGCTATTTTATTGAATAATTTATAATTTTGCAAGCCTTTCCGTAACATTTCTGCAAAAAAAGTCAAATTATACAAGAGAAAAGTATCTCCTGATCTGTTTCTTATGCACAGTACTGCTTCAGAATGTTCTCGAGAGCTGCAGCGCTGCTTGTGTGACAGCGGCATACCGGAATGGATTTTTTCTTTGCTTCTTCTACTGCGCAGTTTACCATTTTGTGGGAAACGGTACTGGTGAACAGGATCATCAGATCCGGCACCCCGATCTTTTTCTTCATGGCTCCTTTTTCCTTGGCAAAAACTTTCGCCTTGCATCCGAAGCCTTTGCAGATATCCTCATACTGACATACCATTCTTTCATTACCGCCTACAATTACAACGCTCATAATTCACTCTCCTTTGATCTTTGAACTTTTATATGACTGTTTCAAGGTTATTTTAAACTAACTTTGCTTTTAAAATATTGAGTTAGCACTTGCTAACTCAATTATTATAATACCATCTCACAAAAAGTTTGTCAAAGGTAATTTTAAATTCTGTCTGATTTTTTATATCCTGTGATCTCACATACTGTAAGTATGCCGTTTTTTACCTGAAAATGAACATCCATTCCTGCAAAAGGCATTCCGTATATCCTCTCCGGATCTTTCTGGTAGGCAGGCCTCGGATCCTCTCTGAGCACGCCTTCCAACGCAGTAAGCTTATCCTCCGGAATCCTTGCCTTCCATTCTTCCGGGATCTCTACCTGCAGAAAATGCTGCTCCACCTTCGTCGCAAAGCCGCCCAGCGCTTCCGGATGGCAGTCTGCCACAGGCAGATATGGCTTGATATCATAGATGGGGGTTCCGTCCATCAGGTCCGCACCGGATACGATCAGTACAGGAGCTTCTTTGCTTTCCAGATCGATTTTTTCAAGCTTCACACAGGATAAGCCTACAGGATTGGGACGGAAGGGCGATCTGGTGGCAAATACGCCCATCCTTTCATTTCCGCCCAGGCGTGGCGGACGTACTGTAGGGGACCAGTTCTCACGGATCGACTGTGAAAACTCCCACAGCAGCCAGATATGCGAAAAATCTTCCAGTCCTTTTACCGCTTCCCGTACCCGGTATTCCGGTTCAAAAACAATACAGGCTGTCAGTTCTTCCACTCGACCGCTCTGACGCGGGATTCCGAATTTTGTCGGAAAATCACTTCTGATCCTTGCGATTATCTTCATATCCCTATTCCCCCTTTCACTTGCCAGATATACACCTCATGCGCCTGTTACATAATTCTGCTTTCAATGACTGTCATGTCATTTCCGTCAGATCCTCTTGTAGGCAACACAGTTTTTTTGCCGCTTGGCCTGATAGAGAAGCCTGTCCGCTTCCATCACTCCATCTCTGACCTTACAGCTTCCATATACACCTCCCACGCTCATGGAAAGCCGGATTTCTTTGTATTCCGGCACATCTGCCATTGCGATCTCTTCCCGGATGTCTTCCAGCTTCTGCTGAAATACCTTTTCCGGGATTTCTTCAAACATCAGAAGAAATTCGTCTCCTCCATAACGCAGTACCACGTCATCTGCCCGCACATGCTCAAAAATTGTTCTGACAATGGTACAAAGCGCCGCATCTCCAGCTACATGGCCATAGCTGTCATTGATCTGTTTAAAATTGTCCACGTCGATCATAGCTATAGCCCCCATCTTATCCAGGAATTTCAGCTGTTCCTCAAAATATCTCCGGTTTCTGGCACCAGTCAGCGGATCTTCATATAATTCCCGGTTGAATCTGCTGATCTTATCGATCAGAAATCCGCTTCCATAAGCTCCCAGAAAGATCTTATCCGTCATTTTAAAGACCATTTCCATGACAAGAGGTGTCCCGTCTATAACCACATATTTGGCGATTACCTGATAAATGTCATCATTGACGAACTCAAATTTCGTCATTTTGTTTTTACGGGCAAAAACTTTGGCAGAAATACAGTTCTCACATCTTCTGCCTTTATTCCACACTGCAAAGCATTTATGTTCTGCTTCATAAGAGCAATCGTCTAAGCCAATATTTACCGGAGCTGTACGGCTGACATCCACCAGTCTTACAATGTCAAAAACCGTCTTCAGCATTTCTATTTCCATATTTACTTCCCGGGCAGTCATAAATACACCCTTATCTTTATCCATAGTATTTTCCTGCGTTTCTGAAATATTATATACATTCATGATAACATATTGCACATCAATTCACAATTGTATTTCATCGTCGTTTATGCTATTGTATAGTGTATAAGAAGTAATATTTTTATCAGGAGGTTTCATATGGCACAGAGACGTACAAAGATAGAAGTACTCAATGAGAAAATTTCCAAAGTAGATTCCAAGATTGCTGCCTGCACCGAAAAGATAGCAGCGCTGGAGGATGAAAAAACTGCACTGGCAGCTCAGCTGGATGAGATCCGCAAAGCTGAAAAAAAGGCAAAGGAAGCTGCTGAACTGAAACGTCTGCTCAAGCTGATGCACAAAAAAGACATTTCCGTAGAAGATCTAGAAGCCATGATCTCCAGGGAAGCCTGAAACAGATCCTCAGCAAACAAAAAACCGGTTTACGAAGAATTTTTTCTTCCAAACCGGTTTTTTTTGCGATCTTTCTATGATACGATCTGTATATTTCTGCAATCTTTATATTCTTTGGAACAGCTTTCCGTCAGGATCACTGCTCCGTCAAATGAAAAGAACGTCACCGCACTGATCTGTCCGAATTTGGAGCTGTCAGACACTACGTACTTTTCCAGACACTGCTCCATGGCGGTTCGCTTTACCAGTGCTTCATTGGATTCCGGCGTGGTAAAGCCTTCTCTCTGAGTCATCCCGTTGGTCCCGAAAAAGCCCTTTGTAAAATGATAATTCTTCAGCATCTGCATGGCCTGACTTCCGATCACAGCTTCCGTAGATCCCTTCAGTTCTCCGCCGATCAGCAGCACACGGACTCCCATCTGAGCCAGAGCCCTGGCATGGGAAACACCATTGGTGACAAAAGTCGCCCCGGAGCCTTCCAGATGCTCCAGCATATATCCGGTAGTCGTTCCCGCATCCAGATACACAAAATCTTCCGGACGGATCAGAGCTGCCGCATAGGCTGCGATCTTCTTTTTTTCTTCAATATTCAGCTCAACTTTCTGGGCTACGGTAGGCTCATAGGCATTGACAGTATGTTCCAGCGCCACCGCACCGCCAAAAACCCTGGTCAGCTTCCCCGCCTTGTAAAGCGCCGTGATGTCTCTGCGGACCGTAGATTCCGATGCATCCAGGATATCTTTCAGTTCTGTTACCGTAACACTGTTTTTTTCTCTGAGAAGGCCGAGTATGATCTCGTATCTCTGCTCCGTCAGCATTCCTTTTCCTCCTTCAAAAAAGACATCCCGATCGACCGGACCGGGATGCCTTCTGTTCACTCATTCTGAGATTACAGGTTCTCCTGCATGAATTTGCTTACTGCCTCGTATGCTGCATCCTCATCTGCACCATCGAATGTAAAGGTAACCTCATGTCCCTTCTTTACGCCAAGTCCCATAAGTGCAAGAAGCTTTCTGCACTCTACAGTCTTGCCGTCCTTCTCGATAGTGATCTTGGACTCGAAACCTTTTACAAGCTTCACAAGCTCTCCGGCCGGACGTGCATGGATTCCTTCGTTATCTGTTACTACATACTTGAATTCTTTCATTTCTTTATCCTCCAGTTTTTATTTTAATTTAAAAAAATTTAAGCAACTTTTTTCTTCAGTACCCCGAGAAGTACAGCTGAGATCAGAGTTCCCACAACCAGTGCGACCAGATACATCATTGCATTACCTACAACCGGGAATACGAAGATTCCGCCATGTGGTGCCATCAGTGTACAGTTGAAGAACATGGAGATCGCTCCGGCTGCTGCGGAACCGACGATACAGGACGGAAGTACATGGACCGGGTCAGATGCCGCAAAAGGAATCGCACCTTCTGTGATAAATGCAAGTCCCATAATAAAGTTGGTCGGTCCTGCCTCACGCTCTTCTTTTGTAAATTTGTCTTTAAACAGCAGGGATGCGAGTGCGATGGCACACGGAGGAGTCATACCTCCCACCATAACTGCTGCCATAATGTCATAGTTGCCTGCCGCAATAGCTGCTGTACCAAATACATATGCTGCTTTGTTGAACGGGCCGCCCATATCAATGGCCATCATACCACCAAGAACCAACCCTAAAATTACTTTACTTGAATTTCCCATGCCTGTCAAGGCATTATTTAATCCTGTATTGATACCGCCCATGATCGGCTCTACAACGAAGGTCATACAGAGTCCCATAAGAAGGACACCAACAACCGGATAGATCAGTACAGGCGCTATTTTTTCCAGTGCTTCCGGAAGCTTATCACAAACCTTACGAAGTCCAAGGATCAGATATCCTGCAAGGAAGCCTGCAAGAAGTGCTCCGAGGAAACCGGATTTTCCGTTTGCCGCGATCATACCGCCCACAAGTCCAACTGCAAGTGCCGGTCTGTCACCGATGGCCATTGCAATAAATCCGGCCAGGATCGGAAGCATGAAACCAAATGCGGTTCCACCAATGTTTTTCAGAACAGCCGCTACCGGTGTGATGGTACCAAAGTTTGCTCTCTGGTCTGCAGGAAGGGAACTCAAATCTACACTTAAACCATCGATCAGGAATGCAAGAGCGATCAGGATACCACCGCCTACAACCAGTGGAAGCATATGAGATACCCCGTTCATCAGCTGCATATAGATCTTGTGGCCTGCTCCGCCGCCTGCTTTTGCATTTGAGGAAGAGCTCTGACTGCCTGCTGCTGCATGATATACCGGAACATCTCCGGAAATCGCACGTTCAACAAGCTGGTCCGCTTTGCTGATTCCATCTGAAACCTGACATTCGATGACTTTCTTTCCATCGAAACGATCCATGGGAACCTTGGCATCTGCAGCTACAATGATGCAGTCTGCCTCCCGGATCTCCTGATCCGTAAGTACATTTTTTGCTCCACCGGAGCCTCGTGTCTCTATTTTAATGAAACAGTCTTTCGCCTTTGCTGCTTTTTCCAGTCCCTCTGCTGCCATGTAGGTGTGGGCAATACCTGTGGGGCAGGAGGTAACTGCCAGCAGTTTAGCTCTGGCTCCTTCGGAACTTCCTGTATCTGCCAATCTTTCATCAATATCTTTTTTCTCCTCATCGGCCTTGTCGATGATCTCCATAAATTCATCTACAGAACCTGCGTTACGTAAGGATTCTGTAAAATTATCATCCATCAGCATTACGGAAAGCTTGCTGAGTACATCCAGATGAATGTTATCTTCTGTATTCGGTGCTGCGATCAGGAAAAGAAGGGTAACCGGCTCATCATCCAGTGCCTCAAATTCCACGCCGTTTTTTACTACCATGGCAGCAAGTCCCGGTTTCTTTACCGCATCACATTTTCCATGAGGAATAGCGATTCCCTCACCGATTCCTGTCGTACTTTCTTCCTCTCTTAAATACACCTGTTTCCGATAAGCTTCCCTGTCGCTGATCTTTTCACTTTTTACCATAAGATCTACGGCCATGTCCAGAGCTTCAGATTTCGTCTTCGGTGCAGCATCCAGTGATATGCTTCGTTTGTCAAGCAGATCTGTGATTCTCATCTTCCCTTCTCCTTTCTTCTTTACCCCTCTGTTACCTGTTCATATACTGCCTGAACTTCTTCCCTTGTGGCAAGATTTTCAGAAAATGCACTTGCGCTTCCTGCGGAAATTCCCATATGGAATGCATATTCGTGATCCTGTTTTTCCATCCAGCCTGCCATAAAGCCTGCTACCATGGAATCTCCGGCTCCTACTCCGTTTACCAGTGTTCCTTTCGGTGCCGGTTTCTCAAATACCTGACCGTCTTCCGCTACCAGGACAGCTCCCTCTCCGGCCATTGAGATCAGCACATTTCTGGCTCCTTTTTCCTGGAGCTTCTTTCCGTAAGGGATCACATCCTGACGGGTCTTAAGCTCTACACCAAAGATTTCTCCAAGCTCATGGTTATTGGGCTTCACCAGGAACGGATGATACTTCAGGACATTTACAAGAAGATCTCTCGTTGCATCCACAACGATCATCACGCCTTTTCCGTCCAGTCTCGCCATGATCTTCTCATACATATCATCCGGCATAGATGAAGGAATACTTCCTGCCAGAAAAAGCACATCTCCCTCTTTCAGTGTGTCAAGCTTCTTCATCAGCTCCTGAACCTTTTCAGCGCTGATCTCCGGTCCCATTCCGTTGATCTCAGTTCCATCAATAGATTTCAGCTTCAGGTTGATCCTTGAAACGCCTTCTGGGATCCTGATAAAATCAGATCTCACTCCCATCTCCTCAAGCTTTCTTACAATCTCATCTCCGACGAATCCTGCCATGAAACCAAGTGCTGTATTCTCGATTCCAAGATTCATCAGCACGGTGGAAACGTTGATTCCCTTTCCGCCCGGAAGCATCAGCTCAGAGCTTGTCCGGTTGGTAAGTCCGAGTTTAAAATCCTCCACGGAAACGATATAGTCCAGAGACGGATTAAAAGTAACTGTGCAGATCATTTTTTCTCCTCCCATATCTTTTATCCTGCGGTTTTTGACCGCTTTTTGTTGTTTTTCATTTATTGAACTCAGTATACTTCCAAATTCATTCAAAGTCAATCAAATTACTCCACAAAATTCATGAACGTTTTTGGTTGAGTTTGCACAAAAAACGTGCATCAACCTTAGCTTTCCCTGGTTAATGCACGTTTATCCCTGACTGTATTGGTCACTTTCATTCAAATTCCATCACCTTTCCTGAATGTGATAGTTTCGCAATAACATTTATCTGATTTGTTTCTTATTCGCAGTATCTCTGACCATCTTCCGATATCTTCTCATCAGCTCCCTTGTCACTTTGTCTTCCTCAAACTGGATTCCTCCGATCTGACGCACCGGCATGATTCCCATCAGGGAATTTGTGACAAAGCATTCCTGATACCATTTAAGATCCTGAACATAGATATAGGTTTCTTCCACCTCTTCCGTGTCACAGAGATATTCACGGAGGATTCCCGGGAGAAGTCCGCAGCTGACTTTTGGTGTATAGATCATGCCATTTCGCACAAAGAATACATTACTTACTGTCCCTTCCGATATCTGTTTCTTTGTATTCAGAAACAACCGTTCATCCATTCCTGCTGCTGTAGCATTTCGTTTTTCCAGGATACAATCTCCGTAATTCATGGTTTTGTGATATACAAGAGGTGATGTTTCATTTCGTTTTACCTTGCTGACATCCATGATAAAGCCTTTTTCATAATTCTCCGGCGTATAATGATTGGCACGAAGAGAATACACTGCATTTTCCTTTGTAAGCATAAGCTTCAGCGCACAGTGTTCCAGTCCGCCAAATTCTTTCTGCACCTCCGGGCGTTTTTTTTGTTCTTCCAGATATTCTTCGATCCTCCCGGCTGTGATCCCACGCACTGCCGGATCACCCAGCTTCAGGAAATCTGCCGCTCGTTCCAGTCTTTTCAGATGCTTTTCCAGAAGTATGGGGGTTCCCTTTTCTATTCCTATGGTCTCAAATGCTCCCAGACCGAACTGAAAACATTCGTCTAAGGTTATGTTGTTCATTTCCTTTGACCTCCTTATGAAGTGTCCCTGTCAGATTCTCTGATCTGTCCACAGAACCTTTCACTTTTACCGTTCTGTATGTTTCTCTACTGCAGTGCATCCAGGATTGCTTTCGCCTTCTGCAGAGTCTCATCGTACTCAAATTCCAGATCTGACTCTGCTGTGATCCCGCCGCCAACGCCAAGGTGATATTTTCCGTTTTTATGAAGAGCTGTACGGATCACGATGTTGAAATCGCAGCTTCCGTCCAGTGTCAGGTAACCGATAGAGCCTGTATAAAGATTTCTCTTTCCGTGTTCCAGCTCGTCAATGATCTCCATGGCACGGTATTTCGGCGCACCGGTAATAGAACCGCCGGGGAATGCAGCCTTCAGAAGATCCATAACATTTTTTCCTTCTTCCAGTTTTCCTTCAATATCCGATACCAGATGAAAAACCGTAGCGTATGCTTCCACTGTAAAAAGCTCGGTTACCTTCACGCTTCCCGGTGTACACACCCGGTTCAGATCATTTCGCTCCAGGTCTACGATCATAAGAAGTTCACTCTTATCTTTTCCGGAATCCTGAAGCTCCCGACGGAGCATTTCATCTTCCTCAGATGTTACGCCACGTTTTCTTGTTCCCTTTATAGGACGGGTATTTACATGGCGGTCTTTCATCTTCAGAAAACGTTCCGGAGATGCACAGACGATCTGATAATCTCCGAAATCCAGATATCCGCCGAAAGGAGACGGATTATTTTTCCGAAGATCATAAAAAACATCCAGAGGTGGTTTTTCGCTTTCAATGGTCAGCTGCTGCGTCATATTGGCAATATAGATATCGCCCTCTATAATATAGCGGATCATCCGGTCTACTGCCTGTTTGTATTCTTCTTTCTCAAAGTTGGGATGAACCTGGATCCTGAATTTCTCACGGTGAGAATTTTCCGTGACCATCCTGTTTCCGGATTCCTTTTTTTCCCCTGTTTCCGATCCTTCCTGTTTCCCCGCCTCTGTAAATTCCCGGATTGCTTTTTCCATCGCTCCGATTTCTGCTGCAGCGTCTGCACTGATTCCGTTTGACACAAGATAGGTTCTTTTTTCCTGACAGTCTTCTATGATAAAACAGTCATAAAACGTCAGAACTGCCTCCGGAACAGTCACAAGATCCTTTTCTCCGGATGGTACTCCCATCTGTTTTCTTCCGTAATCATAGGAAAAATATCCTACTGCACCGGATACGATGGGAAGTCCGCTGTTATTTTTGTCTTCATGGGTATTTAAATATTCCCGCATATAGTCTTCAAAGGTTGTTTCTGTTTCCGGCCTTCCGTTGATAGTAAAGTTCTCTCCGTCCTTTACCAGCTTCAGATACGGACATCTTCCGATCACGGAATAATGTCCCAGCTCATTGACAAGGGAGGAATCCAGAAACGCTGCTCCGGGTTCTCTCTCGTAGATCCGAAAAATGTCCACTGCCGGGATATATGGAGTCAGTTCTTTTATTCTTCGCTGATTTTTGTACATATTTTTACTCCTCCTTCTGAAAATTCTCCGCGATCCTGCAAAAATTCTCAAGAAGCTCATGTCCATATTCCGTAAGAACGGCTTCCGGATGGAATTGCACACCATAGATAGGCAATGCTTTATGGGAAATTCCCATAACAGCACCATCATCAGAAAGCGCATCCACCTGATACTCCTCCGGAATGCTGTCTTCCCGCACGATCAGGGAATGGTATCTTGTCACCTTGTATTTCTCAGGCAGGCCTGCAAACACTCCTGTTCCATGGTTGTGGATCTCTGTTACTTTTCCGTGCATGGGACACACGCCCTTTTCCACTACTGCTCCCGCGCAGTGGCCGATCACCTGATGGCCCAGACAGACACCAAGAACAGGAATCCTTCCCTGAAATCTTTTTACGGTATCTACGCAGAGCTTCGCATCCCAGGGACGCTTCGGTCCCGGAGAAAGGATGATTCCTTCCGGGTTCAGCTCCTCCAGCTCCTCCAGGGTGATCTCGTCGCAGCGTCTGACCAGGATCTCTCTTCCAAGTTCCTGAAAATATGCCTTGAGATTATAAACAAATGAATCGAAATTATCGATCATCACATACATGCTTTTTTCCTCCATATCAAGCAGATATTTAAGACTCTCTTTATCGTCTGCTCACAAAAAAAGGGATAACGACGGCATGCCCAAAAGACATGCACAGTCGTTATCCCCTTGCGGTCCGTAATCTGTACGTTCTAATATAAATTGTACTGCTGATTATTTCTGTTTCTTGGTTTCCTCATAATGATGGATGTCTGCCAGTACAGCGTTTACATCAAGTCCGTGTACCATACATGCCTCCTCAAGAGACTCACCGATAGAAGACGGACAGCCGATACAGTGCATTCCTTCCTGCATAAGAATGTATGCGATCTTCTCATCGTATGCAAGCATCTCGCCCATTGTTGTTTCCTTTGTGATTTCCATGATCTATATTCTCCCTTCTGGATCTGTAATCTTACCCGGAATCCCGGTTTCCTGGTTTTTTCCGCAGTTATAATATCATTATAACTGTATCTTCCATAATTGCAAGCCTAAATTTATTCTTTTCATTTTCTGTATTATACCCACTCAGGCAGCAGTTTCCTTTTTTCCCCTGCTCCACTTTTTCATCACATAAATATAATACGGGATCAGAGGGATCAGCGCTGCGATCCATGCGGCAGGATCTGCCAGACATACACCTGCAAAACTTGTTTTTCCTGCAACAAACATAACGATCGCACTTCTTGCCGCCAGTTCAAACACACCGCCCAGCATGGGAACCAAGCCATATCCCAGTCCCTGAAGTCCGTTTCGGTAGAGGAAGATACTTCCAAGGAACGGATATGCCCAGAATACCGTATGAAAATAAGTAACAGAAACATTAATAACATCCGTCTGGGATTTGTCAATAAATAGCCAGGTCATGTACTTTCCGAAAAAGAACATAATGATCATAGTGATCACACTCCAGATCAAGATCATGATCTGGGTATATTTCATTCCTGCTTTTACACGGTCCATCTTTCCGGCGCCCCGGTTCTGTCCTACATAGGTTGCCATCGTCGCACCAAAAGCTACAAATACCGTCGCAATGATATTCTGTATTTTTCCCGCAGCGGAAAATCCTGCCATATATACAGAACCGTAAATATTTACCGCACCCTGCACAATAATGGTTCCGATCGCTGTGATGGAAAACTGAAGTCCCATGGGAATACCAAGGGCCAGCAGATAACGGAAGCTGGTAAAAGAAACTTCAAAGTTTTCTTTCTTCAGATGCAGGATCGGGAACTTTTTGATAATATAGATCAGGCAGCAGACTGCGGAAATTGCCTGCGCGATAACCGTAGCATAGGCACAGCCTTCCACTCCCATCCCGATTTTTACAATAAACAGAATATCCAGGAACACATTGATCACTGCCGAAATGATCAGAAAATACAGCGGAGATTTTGAATCTCCAAGTGCACGGAGAAACGCTGCCAGTGAATTATATGCCGCTGTTACAATCAGGCCTGCATAAATAATTCCCATATATCCCTTCACAGATCCCATCAGATCCTCCGGTGAATTCATCAGCCGCAGAATCGGTTCATTCAAAGCCTCAAAGCCAATGGTCATCACAATGGCAAAGGCTGCTGCCAGATAAATGGACATAGCTACGTAATGACGCATCTTATCATATTGCTTCGCCCCGAACCACTGGGATACCAGAATGGCAAAGCCACTGCTCAGTCCGTTAAGCCATCCGGTAACAAAAAACATCAGTGAACCGGTGCTTCCGATTGCAGCCAGCGCATCTACTCCCAGGAACTGCCCCGCAACAATGGAATCCGCAATGTTATAAAACTGCTGAAAAATATTTCCGAGACACATGGGAATCATAAAGCGGATGATCAGGCTCACCGGATTTCCCACGGTCATATCATTGGTCTTGTCCTTTGTCAATTTCAGTCCAACTCCTTTTCCACAAATATAACTATCTTTTATTTTTTAAAAACAATCAATTTACTGATCACATAATTCAATACGATCACAACCACCTGAGCAACAAGTTTCACTGCCATGCTGTTAAATCCAAGCCAGGTGATAAATACCGCAAGGATTGCTTCCTCCACAATCAGAGTAAAGAGCCGTCCTCCGAAAAACGAAGCCATCTGCTTTAAAAATCCGGCGGCGGAATCCACCTGCCCGTCGAATACCCATGTCCTGTTTGTAAAATACTGGAACAGTACGCAGACCACCCAGCAGATCACATTGGCAATCAGCGCATTCATGCCCAGGCCCTTATCCAGCCATGCATACAATGCAATGTTCAGAAAAAATGTGAGCCCTCCAAAGAACAGATACATCAGAACTTCCTTATGTTTCTTATAAAAAGGTTCAAATATATTCAGCACCGGAAGATGCATCAGTTTATCAAAAATGTCCTTCTTTTCCTCCACATCCATACCCTTTCTCCTATTCAGTTTAAGCCGTAGCTTTATCATATGTAAACTTATATAACATAGCAAAAAAAATCCCGAATGTCAACGCATTCCAGGATTTTTCTGTTTCTGTATTTGTATCAGAACTGCTCTTTCACTCTTCACTCAGGCCTTCACAGCCCAGCGCATCTTCGTGGATCTGGCGCGCCCATTCTGTGCACATTCCTGTGCGGAAGGACGGATCACATCTTTTGAATAGTCGGAATAGATGCCGTCTTTATAGCCCTGCTTTAAGGCTTTCTTTACCAGCTTGTCCTCTCCGGAATGGAAGGTAAGGATTGCTACACGGCCGCCTGGCTTCAGCGCTCCGGGAAGTTTTTCCATAAAATCATAGAGGACCTCGAATTCCCGGTTCACATCAATACGCAGTGCCTGGAAAACTCTCTGGCATGTTTTTTTCACCGTGTCTTTCCTCTCTTTTTCAGGAAGGAAAGACAATGTCTTCTCAATGACTTCACGAAGCTTCGTAGTGGTATCTATGTGGTTTCCTCTTCGGATCTCATCTGTGATGGCCTTCGCGATCTCCTCACAGTACGGCTCATCGGAATTCTCATCCAGCATTCCGGCAAGCTCTTCTCTTGAAATGGTATCCAGACGCTGTGCTGCGCTGATCCCGGTTTCCTGGTTCAGCCTTAAATCCAGAGGACCATCCACCTTAAAGGAAAACCCTCTCTTGGGATTGTCGATCTGCATAGAAGACACCCCAAGATCCGCAAGGATAAAATCAAAGCCTCCAACTTCCTCTGCGATCTCATCAATGGTGCAGAAATTCTGGAGTTTAATTGTCAGGATATCTTCTCCGAATCCCTGCTCTGCCAGACGTTTTCTTGTCTTGGCAGATTCTTCCGGGTCCACATCCGTGGCGTACATGTGTCCCTGACCTCTCAGACATTCCAGCATGGCCTTTGTATGCCCACCGTAACCAAGTGTAGCATCAAATCCAACCTGTCCCGGCCTAATCTCCAAAAAATCAATGATCTCTTTTACCATAATGGAAATATGCATTCCAGCCGGTGTGTTTCCCTTGCTGATCACATGTTCAATGGTATCCTTATACTTTTCAGGCTGAAGCTCTTTATATTTCTCCTCGAATTTCTTCGGATATTTTCCTTTATATCGTACACGTCTCTTATGAGGTGTCTGTGATTCCTGATTCATAAAATTCTCCTTATCCTCCGGCTTTATCTGCCCTGTTTCTTTCATGATACCATGAATCCTATTTTTCGTAAACCTTCGGAATACTTCAAAAAATATCATAAAGAAAAAAAAGCCTCTGACAATCTGTATTTCTACAGACTGCCAGAAGCTTTATATATGCTCAGACTGAAACTTCAGCCTGAAATGTATTCTTACTTATGCGTTCTTCTTAGCGATTGCTGCCTGTGCTGCTGCAAGACGAGCGATCGGTACACGGAACGGTGAGCAGGATACATAGTCAAGTCCGATCTCGTTGCAGAACTCTACGGAAGACGGATCTCCACCGTGCTCACCGCAGATACCTACGTGAAGTTTCGGGTTAACCGGTTTTCCAAGCTGGATTGCCATCTTCATGAGCTTACCAACGCCAACCTGATCAAGTTTAGCAAATGGATCGTTCTCGAAGATCTTAGCATCATAGTATGCGTTAAGGAACTTACCAGCATCATCACGGGAGAATCCGTATGTCATCTGTGTAAGGTCGTTTGTACCGAAGCAGAAGAAGTCAGCCTCTTTAGCGATATCATCAGCTGTAAGAGCTGCTCTCGGGATCTCGATCATAGTACCAACCTCGTACTCAAGGTCAGAACCTGCTGCTTTGATCTCAGCATCTGCTGTCTCTACAACGAATTTCTTAACATATTTAAGCTCTTTGATGTCACCAACAAGCGGAATCATGATCTCCGGTTTGATGTTCCAATCCGGATGATTCTTCTTAACGTTGATAGCTGCGCGGATAACAGCGCTTGTCTGCATCTTAGCAATCTCTGGATAAGTAACAGCAAGACGGCATCCACGATGTCCCATCATCGGGTTGAACTCGTGAAGGGAAGCGATGATTGTCTTGATCTGCTCTACAGTCTTGCCCTGAGCATCAGCCAGTTTCTTGATGTCCTCTTCCTCTGTAGGAACGAACTCATGAAGTGGCGGATCAAGGAAACGAATTGTTACAGGATTTCCTTCAAGTGCCTCATAGAGTTTCTCGAAGTCTCCCTGCTGCTCCGGAAGGATCTTAGCAAGTGCTGCTTCTCTCTCCTCTACTGTCTCAGAGCAGATCATCTCACGGAATGCATCGATTCTGTTGCCCTCAAAGAACATATGCTCTGTACGGCAAAGACCAATTCCCTCTGCACCAAGCTCACGAGCTTTCTTAGCATCAGCAGGAGTATCAGCGTTTGTACGAACTTTCATTGTTCTGTACTTGTCAGCCCATCCCATGATACGTCCGAACTCACCAGCGATCTTAGCATCTACAGTCGGGATAAGTCCGTCATAGATGTTACCTGTTGTACCATCAATGGAGATTGCATCTCCTTCATGGAACTCTTTACCAGCAAGTGTGAATTTCTTGTTCTCCTCATCCATAGCGATATCGCCGCATCCGGATACACAGCAGGATCCCATACCACGAGCAACTACAGCTGCGTGAGATGTCATACCACCACGAACTGTCAGGATACCCTGAGCAGCTTTCATACCTGTGATATCCTCTGGGGATGTCTCAAGACGAACAAGAACAACTTTCTCTCCTCTTGCAGCCCACTCAACAGCGTCCTCTGCAGAGAATACGATCTTACCGCAAGCAGCTCCTGGAGAAGCACCAAGACCTTTACCCATCGGTGTAGCAGCTTTAAGAGCAGCTGCATCGAACTGCGGATGAAGAAGTGTATCAAGGTTACGAGGATCGATCATTGCAACAGCCTCTTCCTCAGTTCTCATTCCCTCATCAACGAGGTCACAAGCGATCTTAAGAGCAGCCTGTGCAGTTCTCTTACCATTACGTGTCTGAAGCATATACAGTTTACCATGCTCTACAGTAAACTCCATATCCTGCATGTCTCTGTAATGTTTCTCAAGAGTCTCGCAAACCTGTTTGAACTGTACGAATGCTTCCGGGAACTTCTGCTCCATCTCGGAGATGTGCATAGGTGTACGAACACCAGCAACTACGTCCTCGCCCTGTGCATTGGTAAGGAACTCACCGAACAGACCGTTAGCACCTGTAGCAGGGTCACGTGTGAAGGCAACACCTGTACCACAGTCATCGCCCATGTTACCGAATGCCATCATCTGTACGTTAACAGCTGTACCCCAGGAATATGGGATATCGTTGTCACGACGATATACGTTCGCACGTGGGTTGTCCCAGGAACGGAATACGGCTTTGATTGCGCCTACCAGCTGCTCCTTCGGATCAGTTGGGAAATCAGAACCGATTTTGGATTTATACTCAGCTTTGAACTGGTCAGCAAGCTCATGCAGGTCAGCAGCTGTAAGCTCAACGTCCTGCTTAACACCTCTCTTAGCTTTCATCTCATCGATGAGCTCCTCGAAGTATTTCTTACCAACTTCCATAACTACGTCAGAGTACATCTGGATGAATCTTCTGTAGCAGTCCCAAGCCCAACGCTCATTGCCGGATTTCTCAGCAAGAGTGTTAACAACTTCTTCATTTAAACCAAGGTTGAGGATTGTGTCCATCATACCTGGCATAGATGCTCTCGCACCAGAACGAACGGATACAAGCAGAGGATTTTCTTTGTCACCGAATTTCTTACCGGTAACTCCTTCCATCTTGGTAATTGCTTCCATGATCTGAGCCATGATCTCATCGTTGATGGATCTGCCATCCTCGTAGTACTGTGTGCAGGCCTCTGTTGTGATTGTGAAGCCCTGCGGTACAGGAAGACCGAGGTTTGTCATCTCAGCAAGGTTGGCACCTTTGCCGCCCAGAAGATTTCTCATAGTAGCATTACCTTCTGTAAACATGTAAACCCATTTTGCCATTTTACATTTTCCTCCTAATTATTGTTCTTTAAAACATAAAAAATGTATGTTTTCTACGCACATAATTATTTTATAGATTTATCCTTCATTAGTCAAGGTTATTCTTCCAAAAAACAGCAATTTCTCTTGTGAAATATGACAGATTTTCCAGTTATATTTTTCACAGATTGTATTTTTCTCGTTATCATCTGAAAAATGTGCTAAAATAGAAAAAAACATGCAGCAATTCCGAGGTAATATTACCCGAATGCTGTCATACAGGAGGTTTATCATGACACGAACGATTGAAAACAGCTTTCTTAAGATTTCCGTTTCCGATCACGGTGCTGAACTCACCGGCATCTATGACAAGACTAATGACAGGGAGATCCTCTGGCAGGCAGATCCGGCTTACTGGAAACGCCATGCGCCTGTACTTTTTCCCAACGTGGGACGTAACTACAAAGATATCTGGCGTCTGAACGGAAAGGAATATCCTTCCAGCCAGCACGGCTTTGCAAGGGACAGCGATTTTATCTGCACGGATATCACCGATACTTCCCTTTCCTTTGTCCTTAAGTCCTCTGAAGAAACCTTGAATGTTTATCCGTTTGCTTTCGCTCTGAAGATCACCTACACTCTGAAGAAGCACGACCTGGAAGTATGCTGGGAAGTAGTTAATAATGATTCTGAAACTATGTATTTTACCATCGGCGGCCATCCGGCATTCCGTGTTCCGGTACGTGAAGGCGAATCCCAGAGTGATTACCGTCTTGCTTTTGAAGGCCTGGACACTCTTACCTATCTCCTTATCGATACGTCTGTAGGAACAGTCCTTGCTGACGAGCCACATACACTTTCCCTTGAAAACGGAACCTGTTCCATTGCTCCTCACATGTTTGATAAAGACGCTCTTGTTTTTGATAACGGCCAGATCCAAAAGGCCGGTATCCTCTTCCCGGACGGAACTCCATATCTGACACTTACCAGTGAGGGCTTCCCGAATTTCGGTATCTGGTCCGTACCCGGTGCTCCCTTCGTATGCCTGGAGCCGTGGATGGGACGCTGTGATGACTGTGGTTTTGAAAAACCTCTTTCCGAAAAAGCAAATATCAATGTGCTGAAACCGGATGAGGAATTTATCAAGAGCTATCAGATCACCGTACACTGAGCTATGATAAAAAAAGATCCGCCATACATCGGCTTTTTCAGCTGTCTGTATGACGGATCCTTTTATTTATCTTACTGTCTCAATACGCTCTTATTCTCTCACAAAATGATACTGATAAGCTCTGTACTCCCCAAACTCTGCAGGAAGCGGCATTCCACCATGCATCAGAGCAGCTCCGGAATAGATTCTGCCGGTAGTCTGTTCCTTATAAAGTGCACTCTCATCAAGGCCGCGAAGCTGCACATAATTCACAGTCATATTTCCATGGATCTCCTCCATGACAACATTGAGCAGAAATTCTTCCTGAGAATTTCCAACGATCTCCCATGCACAGACCTCACTCTTAAACGGATCTGTCAGGCGATAGTACCGTCCGTTCTGGATCAGTGGCGCATATTTACGGAATTCCCCGATCTGGCTGCGGACCTCATCTTTTTCTTCCTCAGTCAGCTTCAGAAGATCCAGCTCGTAGCCGAAGGTTCCGGACATGGCAACCACACCTCTGGTATGTAACGGAGTGATCCTTCCTGTCTGATGGTTCGGCACTGCAGATACATGTGCTCCCATGGCCGATACCGGATATCCGAAGGAAGTGCCATACTGGATCCGAAGCCTGTCAATAGCATCGGAGTTGTCGCTGCACCAGATCTGCGGTGTGTAATACAGCATACCTGCGTCAAATCTTCCGCCGCCGCCGCTGCAGCCCTCGATCAGAAGATCCGGATAACGGTTCACCATACGGTCCAGAAAATCGTACAATCCCAGGACATAATCATACATTACACGTCCCTGATCCTTGGTCATTACGGAAAAAACATCCATCAGGCTTCGATTCATGTCCCATTTAACGTACTCAATATTGGCATTATCCAATACCGCACTGATCTGTCCGAAGATTCCGTCAACAACTTCTTTTCTGGAAAAATCAAGTACCAGCTGATTTCTGGATCTCACTGGTTTTCTTCCCGGAATCGTAAGTGCCCAGTCCGGATGCTCACGGTAAAGATCACTGTCCTCAGAGATCATCTCAGGCTCGATCCAGATACCGAATTTCACTCCAAGGTCATTGACTCTTTTTACCAGTCCGCCGAGAGTCTCTCCAAGCTTCTTCTCATTGACATACCAGTCCCCAAGACCACTGTTGTCATCGTCACGTTTTCCAAACCAGCCGTCATCCAGAACCAGCATATCGATACCAAGGCTCCTTGCCTCTTTTGCCAGATTATATAAAGTCTCCCCTGTAAAATCAAAATATGCTGCCTCCCAGCTGTTTACCAGCACCGGACGGACCTCTGTCTTATATTTACCACGGCAGATATGATGACGGATGCAACTGTGCAGATTCTGGGAAAGATGGTTCATTCCCTGATCTGTGTAGCTTAAGATCACCTCAGGTGCATAGAAGGTCTCCCCGGCTTCCAGCGGATACCGGAAGCACTCCTCCTGTACACCAAGGAGCATTCTTGTCTGATTGTACTGATCTTTAAGAACCTCACCCTGGAAATTCCCACTGTATACAAAGGACATAGCATAGCAGCCTCCATGATCCTCTGTTGTGTCCTTCTCTGCCAGGATCATCATCGGATTATACTGATGGCTGGATGTGCCACGGACACTGCCGATCATCTGACTTCCATGAGCCACCGGTACTCTCTGCAGATTCCGCTCCATGGCATGTCTTCCGTAAAAAGTAAGCAGGTCATAATCTCCGTAAAGAAAATCCAGTTCTGCGGACATCACCTTGTTCACATAGATCTTCTCACTGCTCTGATTGCGGATATAGACGCTTCTTGTAATGATATCCAGTTCCGGAAGTACACCGTAAAGAAGCATGGCCTCCACGCCGGTAGCCGGATCCTCCAGTACGATCTCCAGAGTCTGTGCCTCATCATTATCTGCATAAACCGCCGGAAGCCCCGGAAGGCTGTATTTACCGTCACGGATAGTATAGTTCTTGTAACGCATATCACAGCTCATGCTTCCGTCACCGTTTTCCAGCATCAGTGATGCACTGCGGAAATCTCCGTTTCCGTAGCAGGAAAGCTCCTGTGGAAGAGAGTCCATGGAATAGGTTCTGTCTGTTCCCGCATCATAGGGATTTCCGGAAAATCCTCTGTCATAGTAGGTCAGAAGATAATCCATGCAGCCTTCTGCCTTTTTACCATAATAGAGATGAAGAAGAAATCCGTACTGATCCACCTGCATCTGATATGTAGTTTCTTTTGTCTGCAGGGTAAACGTTCTGTCTTTCTCGCAGTAGATGATTCCCATATGTGAATCCTCCTTTTTCTTGTGTTTTTATTTTACGGCACCGTTTACAACACCATTTAAAATGTGCTTCTGGCAGATCAGATAAAACAGAAGGATCGGAAGCAGTGCCAGCAGATAAGAGGCAAACGCAAGGTTATAGTTTGTTCCGAACTGAGTCTGGAAATTCAGCTGTGCCAGAGGCAATGTGGTTCCACCCGTAGATCCGGACATGATAACCAATGGAGTCATAACATCATTCCAGGTTCCAAGTGCTGTCAGAACTGCCACTGTGGCATGCATCGGCTTCATGATCGGAAAGATGATCTTCCAATATGTTTTCCAGGTGCTGGCTCCATCCACACAGGCAGCCTCCTCAAGGGCCATTGGAATGTTTGTCAGATATCCGGAATAAAGAAGCACGTTCATAGGCATATAAAATACCGTGTAAAGAATGATCACACCGACTTTGTTATCAAGGCCCATCTCAGCAGTCTGCTTTACAAGCGGCATCATCAGGATAGCAAACGGAACAAACATACCGCTCACTACATAGAGATAGATAAATTTATAAAATTTACTTCTCTTGTTTCTGGCTATAGCATAACCTAAA
Source organism: Blautia sp. aa_0143 (assembly GCF_004167315.1). Taxonomy (NCBI): domain Bacteria; kingdom Bacillati; phylum Bacillota; class Clostridia; order Lachnospirales; family Lachnospiraceae; genus Blautia; species Blautia sp. aa_0143. Next base: position 77,196 of record NZ_RCXU01000005.1, on the reverse strand, counting down.
AGTGAATGAATTACAATAGCAAGAACCACTGTGATCACAGTGATCAATACACTGTTTCCAAGAGAATGCCAGAAGTCTGTTACCTCCATAGCTTCCCTGAAATTGGCAAGACTGAATTTCTCTGGCAGAGACAGGATCCCGGCTACACTATTGGTCATCTCTGTCGGCTGCTTGAATGCGATCACAATTGTCATATAAAGCGGAAATACCACTGTGATAAGGCCAAGGATCAGAAGGATCGTTACCGGCCAGTTCGCTTTTTCTCTTACTTTCGTTTTCATTACAGCTGCTCCTCCTTTTTCCCTGTGATAGTCAACTGCACTGCAGAAATGATCACGATCACAATAAAGAATATAACCGCATTGGCACTCTGGAATCCAAACTGTCCTCCACTCATACCATTGTTATAGATCAGGTAAGAAATAGATTCTGTACTCTGTGCAGGACCACCCTTTGTCAAAGCCATGATCTGATCAAATACCATCAGGAAGTTTTTCACACAGAGAACCATGTTGATGCTGAAAAACGGAACGATCAGCGGGAATGTCAGGTAACGGAACTTACTGAATCCGGTAGCACCGTCAATAGCTCCTGCCTCGTATACATCCTCCGGCACTGTCTGGAGGCCCGAAATATAGATGATCGTATTCATTGCGATGGACTGCCATGCACAAACGATCACGATGGCTACCCATGCAAGGCTCGTACTGGAAAGCATGCTGGAAGACAATGTTTTATTTCCGATCATCTTTCCGAATGCAGGCAGGATATATGTAAAGAAATAATTGAAAATATATCCTACGACCAGTGCGCCAAGTACATTAGGAATAAAATAAGCTCCACGCATTGCACTCTTGAAACGGATCTTGCTGTTCAGTCCAAGTGCCAGGATCAGGCTGAGTACATTCGTTACGATAGTTGCCACGATGGCCAGCTTAAAGGTAAACAGATAGGAACCGCCAACACGGCTGTCTGTAAAAAGATCCTTATAGTTTCGAAGTCCTACCCAGTCATAGCTTCCATAGCCTTTAAAGTTTGTAAAGCTGTAGATCACACCCTTGATCAGAGGCAGTGTGTTAAAGCAGAAAAATAATGCCACGATCGGAATGGTGATCAGAAGAAAGGTCAGCTTTCTTCCACTCATAGATTTTTTTCCCATGATCAGTTCTCTCCTTCCCCGTTCTTCTCCTCATAGTCCTGTACTTTACGGATAATGTCACGGTTATATCTTGTCCAGTCTGTATCAAATTTTTTCAGGAATGCATCTTTATCCTTTTTCATCAGGAAGGTCTGGATCTGTGCATCCACAGCCATCTCTGTAGGATAATAATGATCCTGGTAATCGGCCATCCTTCCCTCTTCTATGTATTCCTTCATACCATCCAGAGTAGAGGGAAGTGTGAAATCACCCTCTTTACAGGGAACTGCCTTCTGGTCATCCAGATATGTCTGTATATTCTCATCCTCAAGAAGGAAATCCAGCACTTCATATGCAGCTTCCTTATTCTCACAGTCATCCATCACACAGAACTGAAGGTCAACTCCGGAATTCAGTTTGTTTTCTGACGGATCATTGCTTGCCGGTGTTACAAAAGAATCAATATCCATATCCGGATTTACACTCTGGATCTGTGGGATCGCATAGCTTCCGATGGGATACATGGCAGCCTCCCCTTTTGCAAAAGCGGTGCAGGCTCCATTGTAATCATAGGCAAAGGGATCATCCGGTCCATACTGGATAAGCTCCAGCATACGGTCTGCTACTTCCTTATACTCTTTTGCAAAAGTAGTGTTTCCCTGGTTTACCTGGCGGCATACATCGGCTGGTGCAAGATCTACCGCAATAGAATTCCACGGTGCAAGACAGGTCCAGGTATCTTTAAATCCGAAATAAAGCGGCTGGATACCTGCATCCTGAATTTCCTGGCAAAGGCTCATAAATTCATCCCATGTAGTCGGGATCTGCCAGCCATGCTCCTTGAAAAGCTCACGATTGTAAAGGATTCCGGCGGCATTGGCCACGTAAGGAACCGCATAGACTCCGTCTTCCGGAACGAATTCCAGCGCTTTATCAATTTCTTTATATGCATCTTTGATCGAATCCAGTCCCTGATAATCGGAAATATCCATCAGCATATCAGAATCAATAAAATTGGAAAAGTTAACATCGCCTCCGATTCCAATGATATCCGGATTATCCTCACGGATAAATCTTGTCTTCAATACAGTCATAGCATCGTTTGGTGATTCGATGGTAAGATGGATATCATCATGAGTGGCATTGAATTTTTCTTCCAGTTTTTCAAATGCCTTAACCGCTTCCGGTTTATACTGCACAAGTTCGATCTCTGTCTTTCCGCTGTCCTTTTTACCTGTGCCGCATCCGCTCAATGTAACGGAAGCTGCCATGGTAAAGGCAAGTCCCATACAGAGGATCCATTTACTTCTGTTGCGCATCTTGTAATGCTCCTTCCTTTTCCTTTTATTTGATAAGTCGGATATCACCCATTTAACTGATATGGCTATCCGGGCTCTCCAATACTTATTCTCTGGTTTCTTTTTTCTGAAAGCTATTTTAACATAGCTTTATGCTTGCATAAATAGCAGTGTTTTTCTTGTTTTATACCAAAATGCAATTTTTCTCTGTCTTCATTAAAGTCATCTAGCATTTTGATATATTTTACACCTATATCACTACTTTTATCTAAAATTAGTATATTCCGAATTTATCGAAAATCAACAAGTTTCTCGAGAAACTTAATTTTCTCACAAAGTTTTATCGATTATCCTTCTCTTTTTAGTATATTTTACAGGCTGTTTTTGTAATTGCATTTTTATACATATGTTGAAGTTCCCTGCTGTTTTAATATATAATGTTACTGAAACCAGACAAAATCATACGCCTAAAGGATAAAAATATGAATGACCTTCTCTTCTCCGTTTTTCCAAATGAAAACTTTGTTGATATCGGACTATACCAATACGGCTGGGAGCACTGCGCTCCGGCACATTCATTCGGCCCGGCCGCACGAAACCATTATATTTTTCATTATGTGATCTCCGGTACCGGAACTCTGATGGCAGACAATTCCGCAGGAGAGACCATCACCTATCAGGTAAAAAGCGGCCAGGGTTTCATGCTTTTTCCCGGTCAGATCAACACCTACATTGCAGATACCGACTTTCCATGGGAGTACACCTGGGTGGAATTTGACGGGCTCCGGGCAAAAGAGATCGTGGAAACTGCAGGTTTAAGTCCGGACCATCCGGTCTATCACAGCCACTCTGCAGATCTCCGCCAGAAAATGATGGAGGAAATGCTTTATATCAGCCATAATTCCCAGGAATCACCCTTTCATCTTATCGGACATACCTGGCTTTTTCTGGATTACTTTATGCGCTCTACTGAAACTGTCCGCATGAAACAGGATGGAAGTATCCGTGATTTTTATATCAAGGAGGCGCTCTCTTTTATTGAACAGAATTTCCAAAATGATATTTCCATTGAGGATATCGCAGCCTGCTGCGGCCTGAACCGAAGCTACTTCGGTAAGATCTTCCACGACACCATCGGACGTTCTCCCCAGGAATTCCTGATCAGCTATCGCATGACCAAAGCTGCAGAACTTCTTAAGATCACAGCCCTGTCTATCGCAGATATCGGAAATGCAGTCGGATATCCCAATCAGCTGCATTTTTCCCGGGCTTTCAAAAATGTATACGGAATGTCGCCAAGAAACTGGCGGATGAAAAACAGACTTATTGAAAAAAAGCCTCCGGCCAGAAAATAGCCGGAGGTTTTTTATTAAAAAATGTATTTACTTAAAATGTAAATTTATCAGCAAAGTATGCATCAAGCTCATCGATCTTCACACGTACCTGCTCCATAGTGTCACGGTCACGGACTGTAACTGCACCGTCATTCTCAGACTCGAAGTCATAAGTGATACAGAACGGAGTACCGATCTCATCCTGTCTGCGGTAACGTTTACCGATATTTCCACGGTCATCGTACTCACAGTTGTACTTCTTGGAAAGCTGCTGGTAGATCTTCTCAGCACCCTCGTTAAGCTTCTTGGAAAGCGGAAGCACACCGATCTTAACCGGTGCAAGTACCGGATGGAAATGAAGGACTGTACGGACATCGTTCTTCTCTTCATCCAGAACTTCCTCATCGTAAGCGCTGCAGAGGAAAGCAAGTACCATACGGTCTGCTCCAAGTGATGGCTCGATAACGTATGGGATATATTTCTGTTTCTTCTCATCATCAAAGTATGTGAGATCCTGGCCGGATACATTCTGATGCTGTGTCAGATCATAATCTGTTCTGTCAGCGATTCCCCAGAGCTCACCCCAGCCGAATGGGAAAAGGAATTCCACATCTGTGGTAGCCTTGCTGTAGAAGCTCAGCTCTTCCTTATCATGGTCACGGTAACGAACCTCATCATCCTTAAGTCCGAGAGCACTCAGCCAGTCAAGGCAGAACTTCTTCCAGTATGCAAACCACTCAAGATCTGTATCCGGCTCGCAGAAGAACTCAAGCTCCATCTGCTCGAACTCACGGGTACGGAATGTGAAGTTACCCGGTGTGATCTCGTTACGGAAGGATTTACCGATCTGGCCGATACCAAACGGGATCTTTTTACGGGATGTTCTCTGTACGTTCTTGAAGTTTACGAAAATACCCTGTGCAGTCTCCGGTCTTAAATATACAGTATTCTTGGCATCTTCGGTAACACCCTGGAATGTCTTGAACATCAGGTTGAACTGACGGATATCTGTGAAGTTGTGTTTACCACAGCTCGGACATCCTACCTCGTGTTCTTTGATGAAGTCCATCATCTTCTCCTGGGACCATGCATCTACGCTTCCCTCAATGGCAATGTCATGCTCTGCACAAAAGTCCTCAATGAGTTTATCTGCACGGAAACGCTCGTGGCACTCTTTACAGTCCATAAGAGGATCAGAAAATCCGCCAAGATGTCCGGAAGCGATCCATGTCTGCGGGTTCATAAGGATCGCACAGTCAACACCTACATTGTACGGAGACTCCTGAATGAATTTCTGCCACCATGCACGTTTTACGTTATTTTTAAGCTCTACACCGAGATTTCCATAATCCCATGTGTTTGCCAGGCCGCCGTAGATCTCGGAACCCGGGTAAACAAATCCTCTGGCTTTTGCAAGAGCTACGATCTTTTCCATTGTCTTTTCCATGATTTCTCTCCTCTTGACTTGCAGCTGTTCCGCCAAATGCGTCCGGAAAGCTCCGGAAAAAGCTGCTTTTTTACATTTTTGGTCTTATTATACTAGTATCCTCATGATTTTTCAAGGATATTTCCATTTGCATTGCATCCTGTCCTGCTTTTGAAAAATAAATCGTTACGGTTATTCCGTAGCCGGCAGTGATCTATCTCATCAATTCCAGGATCTCCAGACTTTTAAACCGCTTGTCTGTATTCAGCTCCGTATACCGGTAAATGTGGCGTTCCAGTTCCCGCAGCACATCATCCCGCACTGTAAACGTATACAGCTTTGCCAGGGGGGACACGGCTATGTAGCGCATGGCATACAGGGCAGCCGCTGAGATCCGTTTCCTGTCCATGGCCATCCTACTGCAGTCCGCACACAGGATCCCATGCTCGTCCTGGGAGAAAAAAAGTTCTCCGGTTTCTTCCTCCGTAAGCTCTCTCCCGCAGCCCGCACACTGGAACAGCTGCGGCATCACGCCCTGGATCACCATAGTCCGCAGTTCATAGATACAGCGCACCAGCCGGTCTTCTATATGAGGATTCAAAATGGCTTTGATGGTCACATAGAGAAGATTCATCATCTCCTTCTCATCCGTTCCCTCTTTGCCAAAATAATCTGCCAGCTCCAGAAAATAATATCCATAGTAAACCCCCGGCTGCCGGGTGGCCAGCTCCACAAAATGATGCTGCACGCTGACCTGGTTCAGATTATAGCTTGTCCTTCCCTCATAAAGATTAAAGCTTCCAAATACAAACGGGTTAGCTGCTGCCATGAACGGACTGTTCTGCCGTCTCGCTCCCTTGGCAAAAGCGGAGATCTTCCCCCTCTCTCTTGTGAGAAGGACGATCCGCTTGTCATAATCCCCTACCGGCATGGCAGAAAGTACCACTCCCTGTACGGTAATCAGATCACTCATTTTCAGATTTCTTTCTTATCATATCCAAAGTTCTTGATCAGGAAATCACTGTCTCTCCAGTTCTTAGTCACCTTGACCCAGAGCTTTAGGTTTACCTTTGCTTCCAGCATACGCTCCAGCTCATAGCGGGCATTGCTTCCGATCTTTTTCAGCATGGCACCCTGTTTTCCGATGATGATGCCTTTGTGGGAATTACGCTCGCAGATGATGGTCGCATCAATATCTATGATGTTGCTTCTTCCCGGACGTTTCTTCATCCGGTCGATGGCAACGGCGATTCCGTGAGGGATCTCCTCATCCAGTGCATGCAGAGCCTTCTCACGGATGATCTCTGCGGCGATCTGGCGCTGAGGCTGGTCGGTAACTGTATCCTCATCATAGAACATCGGTCCGTACGGAAGATATTTGAAAATACTTGGAATGATATCCTGTGTGTTTTTTCCGCGGAGGGCAGAGCAGGGAATGATCTCTGCAAAATCACAGATCTTACGGTAGGTATCGATTGCAGGAAGAAGCTCTTCTTTTTTTACCGTATCGATCTTGTTGATGATGAGAATCACAGGAACTCCAACCTTCTGCAGCTGCTCGGCAATGTGGCGCTCTCCCGCACCTACGAATGTGGACGGCTCCACCAGCCACATAATGGCATCTACTTCCTTCAGGGTTCTCTCCGCAACCTGTACCATGTATTCTCCAAGCTTGTTTTTTGCCTTGTGGATACCCGGTGTGTCCAAAAATATGATCTGTCCCTCATCACAGGTATACACAGTCTGTATCTTGTTTCTGGTTGTCTGTGGCTTGTTTGATGTGATGGCGATCTTCTGTCCGATAAGATGGTTCATCAGCGTGGATTTTCCAACATTCGGTCTTCCGATGATCGCAACAAAGCCTGATCTAAAATTATTATCCATTCTTTATCCTCTCATAATCCTTTCACAGCCTGCTATCCCATTTAACGGACAGCAGGCTTTGTTTCTCATCAGCCGATCAGTGGCTTCACTTCCATGAATACATCTTCCGCCTTCTCTATTGCAGTCTCACTTCCTACTACGCAGATCTGATCATCGGAAAGTACTGCTTCTACAAGAGCTGCCAGTTTCTGGATATCCTCCTTCTGCGCTCCGAGGATCTGATTTCTTTCCTTCTGGAGCATATCCTCTGTAACATTGGAGAAATATGCGGTTTTTGAGATACTTCCCTGCATCTGCGGAGTTCTCGGCACATCCTTGTTGCTGATTGTTCCGATGATATATTTTGTCATCTCACGCTCGTCTGCCTCAAAGGCACGGATATAATCCGGCACTCCCTGGTATACTTCCAGGGTTCTCTTTAGATGGGGATCACGGTAGGATACCAGGAAGCTCTCTCCGTTTCTCTTAAAGCCGCTCATGCAGCCATACGCTCCACCCTTTACACGAAGGTTGATCCAGAGATAATCGTAGCTTAAGATCACTTTCAGGATCTCTAGTGCACCGGTATACTCCAGGCCTTTTTTGCGGAAGTTTCCGTTCTGTGCCACATACTGGACCTGGCCGGAGGTCTTGAAGGCTTCGTTTTTCTTTATGCAGGGGGCCTGCTTCACAGACTCCGGCTTCTGTCCGTTAAACAAGACTTTTTTGATCCCGGCAGCCTGTGCTTTTACTACATCCAGAGATTCTCTCTCTCCGGTATAGCTTACACAGAAATTCTCCGGACGAAGTACCTCTTCCATCACCTTACGGAGATTTTTCACGATCTCATCCTTGCAGCTGTCAAAATCCTTCTCCAGTTTTTCGATAAACTGATAATATCCGATTCCTGCCATCTCATCCTGGAATGCCGCCATCGGAGATGCGTAGGAGGCACCACGGAGAACGGCGGTGGAATGGCCTGCACTTGCAAGGCTGGCCTGGGCTCTGGATCTCACTCTGGCAATGATCTCGTAGAGACGTTTGGTGTCATCCAGCTTCGAAGTTGTAAGAACCTCCCGGATCATGGAAAACATGAAATCCATCTCCGGATATAACGCTTTTCCTCTTACGGCAAACATGGCACGGAACGCATCGGTATCCTGGGCATCATCAAAAACCTCTATCCCATAGGCAATACCGCCGGTTCTCGCATTCACTTCATTAAACAGCTCGCCATACGTGTAATTCTCCGTATCCACTGCACCAAGCACGGATTTCAGAAGTCCCAGATAATGGACTGTATCAACATCAAAGTCATGGATCTCAAAAAGAAGATCCGCATAACCGATACCATTGGTGCACACATCATGATACAGAAACAAGCTGTCCTCCACATGGTGCTCCTCGTTTGTCAGTCCTGTGATCTCTTTTTTGATGTCTTCTCTGGAGAGCATGGGGATGCAGGTCAGCGCTTCCGGAGTTTCCTCCGCTTCCTGATAAGCCTCCAGCGCTTTGGTATTCTCTACCATCCGGGTAAGCTCTTCATCAGAAAGGCTCTTTCTGTAATTCTCCAGCTTTTCTTCCAGTTCCTTATCCCTCTTTGCTGCAAGGCCCTTCTCCGGTACCAGGGAAAGGATCGCACCATGGGTGTTATCCAGAAGATATTTCCGGATCAGCTCCTCGAAATATCCCTCTTCCAGAGCTTTTTTGAGGAACTCAAATCCCTCCAGAAGCTGTACTTCGCAGAACGGTTTCGTATCGTCATAAAGCCAGCTGCTTAAAATATCCAGGCCATACATCAGCCCCTTCGGATAGGAAGAGAAGTCTGCTTCACGGAAACGGAATTCATAGTAATTGATTCCGGCTGTTACTGCCTTCTTGTCGATGCCTTCCTCTGCGATCTTTGTGAGGGTGTCACGGATCACTTTGACAAATTCCTCTTTCTGGCTTAAGTTGGCTCCCTTTGCCACGATGGAGAAATAGGTCTGTTTGATGCCATCCTCAAAAGAACCATAGATATCTTTGCCGATCTTTGCATCCAGAAGTGCCTGCTTCAGTGGTGCACCCGGTGCGCTTAAGAGAGCATAATCCAAAACCTCGAAAGCAAGACTCAAGTTGATATCTGCCGCTTCACCCACAACCATATTGTAGGAAAGATAGGTGTTATCCTCTTCTCCCTCATCCTCTGATACCGGATAAGACTTCTGGATGTCCTTTACCTGAGCAAAGGCTTCCTGATCCCGGATCTCGGAATCAATGACAAGAGAATCAAAGGCAGACAGATAATGGCTGTCAAGAAATTCCAGCTTCTCCTCCATATCCATGTTTCCGTAGAGATAGATAAAGCTGTTGGACGGATGATAGTACTGTCTGTGGAAATCCAGAAATTCCTCATAGCTGAGATCCGGAATATTTACAGGATCTCCGCCGGACTCACAGCCATAGGTTGTATCCGGGAACAGCGAATTCATGATCTCTCTCTCCAGAACATCATCCGGTGAGGAAAAAGCACCCTTCATTTCATTGTAAACGACACCGTTGTATTTCAGCGGGCCTTCTTTTTTCTCCAGATGGTAGTTCCAGCCTTCCTGACGGAAAATCTCTTCTTTTTTGTAAATATTCGGATAGAATACCGCATCCAGATATACATGCATCAGATTCTGGAAATCCCGGTCATTACAGCTTGCTACCGGGTAGCAGGTCTTATCCGGATAGGTCATGGCATTAAGGAAGGTATTAAGAGAACCTTTTACCAACTCCACAAAAGGATCCTTAAGCGGAAATTCCCTGGAGCCGCACAGTACGCTGTGTTCCAGTATGTGAGCAACACCTGTGCTGTTTTTCGGCGGTGTACGGAATGCAATGTTAAAAACCTTATTCTCATCACTATTCTCGATGAGCATCACTCTGGCTCCTGTTTTTTTGTGTCTCAGAAGCCATCCTTTTGAATGAATATCCTGAAGCTCCTCTTCCTTCAGGACTTCATATGCGTTCAGATGATTGGGATTCATAAAATAGTAACCTCCTGAATGTTTCTCTTCACACCCGATATGAATCTTCGTTCAAAAAATCTCAGAATATTTTATCGGATGCATGGCAACAAAAGGCTGCCTGAGTAGTCAGACAGCCTGAAACGGAAGCTCTCCGGCCTCCTAAATGTTTCCTTCGTTGGGATAATACTGCCTGTAGATCTCTCTGGCAGCTCTTGTGATGATTCCAAGCTCAGCTTCCATTCCAAGATTAGCCGGAAGCTCCACAGCTGTTTCCCTGATGTCTCTCTGGACCTTGGCCTTCGCACTGTCCTCCTTGATGTGGATCAGGCCGAAAATCGTTGTGTTATAGGATTTATCTGTCTGACAGAGATCCATGTAGACCAGAACCAGATGACAGCATTCCCGGTAAAGAAGCTCCTCATAAAGGCCGCCCTTTTCCTGGAACTCCTGAAATTTCAGCTTCTTAAGATACTTGCCTATCTCTTTCTTCGCACTTCTTGTACCAAAGAATCTGGAAGCGGAATTCCGGTTAAACTCCATGGTCATCCAGAGACCGAGATAACCGTCTGCCCTGGTATCACCAGTCTCAGCTTTATCGCTGTAACGGATCTCCCAGAGTTCCTTGCGGATCCTGTTTTCTTCCGGTTCTTCTCCTGCTGCAATGGACTGCTCCAGAAGCTTCAGGCGCTCCATGGGATCTTTCTCTCTATAGTATTTCGCAATTGTTGGTGTATCCATTCATTCTTCCTCCTGATATCTGAATATTATATCAGACAACTTGCCAAAAATACACCCCTATCTGTGATTTCGAAGCTTTTTCCCAGGGCTTTTCACTTTTTTTCCGCGGTTATCACATAGATATACATTGCGGATATACCACAGGGTCTTATCCTCTCCGTATTTATCCAGGATCCGGAGAAGTCCCTCCAGCTCTTTCTTTGTCTGTGGGTGGATAAACCACAGCTTCTCCTTGCTTTTCAGAAAATACTGCAATGGTTCATGATAGGTATATTCCTCTCCCAGATAGTTTCTGGAAGCACTGATCCGGTCCATGACCATTTCCGCCACATATTTTCTGGGCATTCTGGCTCCCATGATCACATGCTCACCGTCAAGGGAATAGTCTACCCAATGTTCAAAATGGTGTCTGTTTCTTCCCTTATGGTGCAGCCAGGACATGGATACGCCGGTTGCCTCACGTTCTGCGTTGTTGGGGCTTCTTGTACCCTGATAATATTTACAGCCTACCAGAAATTCCGTCGGGGAATATTTGGACAGGTCATGAAGCAACCCCTGCTTATATAACCCGATACGAAAACAATATTTCATCACCAGAAGCTTATGCCTCGTGATGGTCCTGAAGTGCAGCCACGGGTGCCATGATCGCATCTTTCTCCGCCTCCTGTCTGCCCAGCAATACCACAATGGCGCGGGGGCCTATTTCGATTGATTTTTTATATTCTTCTTCCTCCTCCAGACAGAATCCTGTTCCGTGAAGAGAGGTATCTGCGATTTTTTTCCAGCACATGCCTTCCGGGAGATTGGGCAGAGCAAGGCTCCGGTTTTCCCAGTGGAAATTATAGCCGATGTAAATAAAATCATCCTCTGCAGCCTCCAGATCCTCTTTTTCCCTTGCATAGGCTCCGTAGTACATCATACCAAGAAGCCTGCTGGTATTCTCATAGCTCAGATACCAGGCACGTTCCCCGTGAAGAGACACATCCGGGAACCCCTTGGTCAGATAATCTACCCCTTTCAGTTCCACCGGCATATGAAGAACGGGATGGGCCTTACGAAAAGCAATGGCATCCTTTACAAATTTCCTCAGTCCCTGGTTTCTGGAAAGGCCCTTCCAGTCTGTCCAGCCGGTAGCATTATCCTGACAGTAGGCATTATTGTTTCCGCTCTGGGAATTGCCGAATTCATCACCGTGATAGATCATGGGAACACCCTGACTCAGCAGCATCATCAGAAAGGCATTTTTGATCTGGCGTTCCCTCATCTGACGGACGGAAACCTTACGGGTAGGGCCTTCCACACCACAGTTCCAGGAATAATTATAGCTGCTTCCGTCCTGATTGCCCTCGCCATTGGCCTCGTTATGTTTATAATTGTAGCTCACCAGGTCATTCATGGTAAATCCGTCCTGGCAGACCATGTAATTGATCACTCCATGATTCTCGCTGTTATGACGGATATGCCACGCTGCAGCCTCCACCATACCTTCATCGCTTTTCAGGAAACGGCGCATATCCTGGAGAAAATTCATATTGCTCTCCGCTCCGCAGCGTCTGACCGGAAGCTTTCCTCTGTAAAAATGATCAAAATCAAAGCCCTGGAAGATCAGTTTTGCTCCGGAAAGGATCCCATCCCGAAGAAGCATCTCCCGGTTAAAGCCCTCTCCCAGCACATGAAATCCATCTACATGGTAAAAATCTCTCCAGAACTGCAAAGCTCGAAGAGCCATCAGGCTGTCTGTTTCCTCTGGAAAATAGAATTCCATGATACAGGCAATGCCGTTCTTGTGCAGCTCCCGGATCATATACCGAAATTCCTGCTCCGGTTCTCTGGTGCTGCAGTAAGCACTCTTCGGGCTGAAATAGAAGCCGGATGCATAGCCCCAGTAATTCACTACATTTTCCTTTCGACGGGTCTTGATGTGTTCACTGCCTTCCTTCGGTTTATTGATCGGAACCTCACAGAATTCATAGGCAGGCATCAGTTCAATGGCATTGATCCCAAGTTCTTTCCAGTAAGGGATCATCTCTGTCAGGCCAAGAAAAGTCCCCTTATGGGAAACCATCTTTCTGGCAAGCTTCGTATAACCACGGACATGAAGCTTGTACAGGATCATATTTTCATATTCTACTGCCGGTGCAGTTTCATTTTCCCAGCCGGAAACATTCTCATTAAGGAAGCGACAGCGGACCTCCTTTTCCGGATCGTAAGGTACTCCGAAATGCTCTCTCCCGTGAAGTCCGTATGCATACGGATCCTGCACGATCTCACCGTCTATTTTATAATTATATTCAAACTCCTTCAGAGAAGCACTGCACAGCTTCAGTGCCCACACACGTCCTGTATGGAAATCCTTTGGAAAAACGATCTCCACCGGTGCGGCAGCTCCTCTTTTTTTATATAAAAGCAGGGACACTTCGGAATCCTCCGATGCCTCCACTGCAAAATTATAACCGCCCTCCATTTTGTTGGCGCCAAGTATCAGCGGCTGACCTTTTTCCACTCGACCTAATCTGCGGCTTGCCAAGGCAACTCCTCCTTTTCTCTTTTTATTATTCAAATCCATAGAAATCCTTTTCGCCGGATCCGTCACAGATCAATATCCAGCTCAACCGGGCAATGATCGGATCCCATGATCTCTCCGTGGATCTTCGCATCCTGAAGCTTTTCTTTCAGGGAAGGGGAAACAAGGAAATAGTCGATACGCCAGCCGGCGTTCTTCTCTCGTGCACGGAAACGGTAGGACCACCAGGAGTAAACGCCCTCTTTATCCGGATAAAAATAGCGGAATGTATCAATAAAGCCACTCTCAAGGGCTCTGGTAAAGCAGGCTCTCTCTTCATCAGTAAAGCCTGCATTTTTGCGGTTGGTCTTCGGGTTCTTGAGATCGATCTCCTGATGTGCCACATTAAGGTCGCCACAGCAGATCACCGGTTTCTTCTCCTGCAGTTTCAGGAGATAAGCCAGGAAATCCTCTTCCCATTTCATACGATATTCCAGACGGCGGAGCTCACTCTGGGAGTTGGGAGTATATACAGTCACAAAATAATACTCATCGAATTCCAGCGTGATGACACGTCCTTCTTTATCATGCTCCTCTATCCCGATCCCGTAAGCCGCAGACAATGGCTCCCTCTTCGTAAAAATGGCTGTACCTGAATAGCCTCTGCGGTTTGCGTAGTTCCAGTACTGATGATATCCGGGAAGTTCCAGCTTTACCTGTCCCTGCTGGCATTTCGTCTCCTGCAGACAGAAAATATCCGCATCCAGCTCATGAAAGCGTTCCTCAAAGCCCTTGGTGATACAGGCCCGGATCCCATTTACATTCCAGGAAATAAATTTCATATTTTTATATTTTCTCCTCATTTTTTCGTCATATTTTTATTATATCTCACATTGTCGGATTAAGCAAAAAATATTTTGAAAGTTTTCTCAGGCTCTCAAATATTTTGTTGCTGTTCTACGTCATATCTGTTAAAATGTTCTCTATATCATGCAGAGCTGCCCCCTTATTTACAGGCAGCAGCAGAACGGAGGATTTTTTTATGAGTGATGAATTTAACAAAAGCGGATGTGCACCAAGCGACTGCGCTTCCTGTACAGCCAACTGCGAAAGCAAGGTAGATGAGGCACATCATACCATTACCCTGACTATGGATGACGATACTGAGGTAGAATGTGCCATCCTTACTATTTTCCCTGTAGAGAACAAAGAATATATCGCACTTCTCCCACTGGATGAGAACGGCCAGAATGAGACCGGTGAGGTTTATCTCTACAGCTTCTCCCGCACAGCAGACGGCGATCCGATGCTGGCAAACATTGAAGATGATGAAGAGTACGACGCTGCCGCAAATGCCTTTAACGCAGTCGTGGAAAAAGCACGTGCAGACGAGGAGGCAGACGCACCTCTCAGCTAAACAGTGCATTTATCGGAAAGCAGTAACTACACAAAACAAGCCCGGAAAATCGGATGTATGTGGTCTTCACACCTCCGCCTTCCGGGCTTTTGTTTTATTTTGTGGTACTTCCGAAGCCACCGTTTCTTACTGCATCTGCATCGTCATCCACAGTGATTCCGTATTCCACAAAGATCCCCTGCATAAAACCGGTTCCTGCCGGGATCTGGATCGTTTTATCTTCTCTTGTATCGTTAGTCAGCTTGGCAAAGATATGACCTTCGTTGTCGGAAAAGAAATAATCGCTGTCAATGATTCCCACTGTGTTATTCAACTGCAGCCGGAATTTAAATCCCAGTCCGCTTCTCGGATAACATTTCAGAACCCAGCCCTCTTCCATCTCTACACGGATACCAGTCGGTATCTTTACGATCTCACCTGGCTTCATGGTCACATCCACAGGTGCATAAAAATCATATCCTGCACTTCCGGTCGTAGCTCTCTTCGGAAGCTTCAGACTGTCGTAGATATTCCGGATCTCCTCTTCTGAATACTGTTCAAAGGTATCCTTCCAGTCCTTTGCAAACTGTTCAAAACTTACCTTGTGAAATTTCGCAATTCTTTTCATTTTTCGTTCCACTCCCAATAGGTAATTTCAAAAAACCTCTGATCACTCCGTGTACAGAACCACACGGTTCTCACGAAGTGACGCCTGTACATCGATCACCCTCTGATTTGAGGAGCCTTTCCATTTCAGACGAACCTCTTTCTTGTCCACCTGAAATTCCCCGTCCACGCATACATCCAGATAATGGATGATCTCGTACTGCTGGATTTCTTCCCAGAGAGAACCCGTATACAGCCAGATCGTCTTATCCGGATACTTCTCTCTGATCTCTCTTGCAAGAGCTGTTACCTCAGCGATATTGGAAGGATGCAGAGGATCGCCTCCTGAAAAGGTGATCCCGCTGATATAATCCTTGTCCAGCTCTGCAAATATCTCAGCTCGCTCGCTGTCCGTAAAGGGCAGACCTCCATTCGGATCCCAGGTAATGGGATTCTGGCACTCCCGGCAGCCGTGTGAACAGCCAGCTACCCAGAGCACTACACGAAGTCCGTCTCCGTTTAACATATCGTCCTTGGTAATATTGTGGTATCTCATCATTTATGCTTCTTCCGGTACATCCTTCATGCTGAAGCTGATTCTTCCCATCTTGTCCTTGCCAAGGCAGATAACCTTAACTTTGTCGCCAAGTGTGAGAACATCCTCAACACGGTTGATCCTCTGTTTGGAGATCTTGGAAATGTGTACCATTCCCTCCTTGCCCGGTGCAAACTCAAGGAATGCGCCAAACTCTTTGATGCTGACTACGCGTCCTGTAAAGATCTGTCCTGCCTCAAACTCGGTAGTGATGATCTCGATCATACGTTTTGCTTCATCCATACCCTTCTGGTCTGTTCCGCAAATAGAAACTGCGCCGTCGTCTGTGATGTCGATCTTCACACCTGTACGCTCGATGATCGTGTTGATAGTCTTTCCTCTCTGTCCGACTACATCACCGATCTTCTGCGGGTCGATCTGGATCTGGATGATCTTCGGAGCAAACTCCCCAACAGTTGTACGAGGCTTGTCGATACATTTCTCCATAACTTCTGTCAGGATATATTCTCTTGCCTCTTTTGTTCTGCGGATCGCTTCCTCAACGATCGGTCTTGTAAGACCATGGATCTTAATATCCATCTGGATCGCTGTGATTCCGTCATGTGTTCCGGCTACCTTGAAGTCCATATCTCCGAAGAAGTCCTCAAGGCCCTGGATATCTGTAAGAACGATGTAATCATCGTCTGTTTCACCTGTAACAAGTCCGCAGGAAATACCTGCAACCGGTTTTCTGATCGGTACACCGGCAGCCATCAGTGACATGGTAGATGCACAGATACTTGCCTGGGATGTGGAGCCGTTGGACTCAAATGTCTCAGATACGGTACGGATTGCATATGGGAATTCTTCCTCTGTAGGAAGTACCGGTACCAGTGCTCTCTCAGCAAGTGCTCCGTGACCGATCTCACGACGTCCCGGTCCTCTGGAAGGCTTGGTCTCACCTACAGAGTAGGACGGGAAGTTGTAGTGGTGCATATATCTCTTGGATGTCTCAAACTCATCCAGTCCGTCAAGACGCTGTGCCTCTGTAAGAGGAGCAAGTGTAGTAACGGTACAGATCTGAGTCTGTCCTCTTGTGAACATGGCAGAACCATGAACTCTCGGGATGATATCTGTCTCTGCAGCCAGCGGACGGATCTGTCTGATCTCACGTCCATCCGGACGTTTATGATCTTTGAGGATCATCTTGCGGACAGTCTTCTTCTGGTACTGATATACAGCCTCACCGAGAACGGCAAGCCATTCCTCATTGTCTGCAAAAGCTTCTTTCAGCTTATCAGTGATCTCGCTGATGTTATTCTCACGTGTCTGCTTGTCATCAGAGAATACGGCAACCTCCATCTCTTCCGGAGGAACGATCTTCTTGATCTCATCAAAAAGCTCCTGAGGTACTGCACAGGACTCGTAGGAATGTTTCTCTTTTCCGCACTCTGCTACGATCTGGTCGATGAATTTGATGATCTCCTGGTTCACTTCATGAGCCTTGTAGATAGCCTCGATCATCTTATCTTCCGGGATCTCATTAGCTCCGGCCTCAATCATGATAACCTTCTCTCTTGTAGAAGCAACCGTAAGCTGAAGATCAGAAACTGCCTTCTGTGCAAGTGTCGGGTTGATGATAAACTCGCCGTCGATCATACCAACCTGTGTGGTTGCGCATGGACCGTCAAATGGGATATCAGAAATACAGGTTGCAATGGAAGAACCAAGCATAGCCGGGATCTCCGGATTGCATTCCGGATCAACAGACATAACCATATCTACCAGAGTTACGTCATTTCTGTAATCCTTTGGAAACAGCGGACGCATCGGACGGTCGATAACACGGGATGTAAGGATTGCATGCTCGCTTGCCTTACCCTCTCTCTTGTTGAATCCTCCCGGGATCTTTCCTACTGCATACATCTTCTCCTCATACTCAACACTTAACGGGAAGAAATCGATTCCTTCTCTTGGCTCTTTGGATGCGGTAGCAGTAGCAAGGACTGTAGTATCACCATAGTGCATAAGAGCAGCACCATTGGCCTGTTTCGCTACACGTCCGATATCTACAGTCAGTGTTCTTCCTGCAAGTTCCATGGAATAACTTTTGTACATATTCGTTCTCCTTTTCTTATTATATTAATATCTGACAGGAGCCCGAAACAACTGAAAAGACCACTTCCTTTGAAAAAGATCTCGACCGGAAATGGGCTTTTCAGTAGTCTCGGAAATCACTCCTGCGATAATTCCGTCTGTGTTTATCACACATGTTAAAATGGGGCGGATGGAATCATCCGCCCCTCCCGTAGCAATTATTTTCTTAAACCTAATTTCTCAATCAGTGCACGGTATCTTTCGATGTCTGTTTTCTTAAGATAAGCAAGAAGGCCACGTCTCTGACCTACCATTTTCAGAAGACCTCTTCTGGAATGATGATCTTTGTGGTGTGTTTTAAGATGCTCTGTGAGCTCCTGGATTCTTGCTGTAAGAACTGCAACCTGAACCTCCGGTGAACCTGTGTCACCCTCTGTTCTTGCATACTCTTTCATGATCGCTGTTTTCTTTTCTTTAGAAATCATTATTGTTTCCTCCTTGAAATTTTAATTAAACGCCGGGTATTAAGAAGTGGTCGGAGTCTCCGGCTTCTGAATACTGGCTTTTTTCACCTCGAACAGTATAGCACACGGTTTCTGACCTGTAAACTGTTTTTTCGAAAAGTTTTTCCCGAAAGTTTTTATTTTTCGAGGCTGCGGAAATAAGCCTTTCCCTTTTCTGCATCCTTCAGGAGCTGCTGCTTCAGTGCTTCTATGGACGAAAAGCGCTTCTCCGGTCTGGAATAATGAAAGAATTCCACTCTGCAGGGCTCTCCGTACAGATCCTCTTCACAGTCAAAAAGATAGGTCTCAACACCCAGGAATTTCTCTCCTATGGTTGGTTTATATCCTACGTTTGTGATCCCGCAAAGGGTTCTGTCCTTAAAATGGGACACTGTATCATAAACGCCATTTGGCGGCATCAGCTTTTCTTTTGCAGGAACGATATTAGTAGTGGGAAGAAGGACCTTATGTCCCATTCCTCTTCCATGTTCGATCACACCGTCCACAAAAAAGGGGATTCCCAGCAGATCATTAACCTTTTCCATATTTCCCTTTTTCAGTTCCTCACGGATAAATGTACTGCTGATCTTTCTGCGGCCTTCCATTTCTTTCGGAACAACATCCACAGTAAAGCCAAGCTTCCTTCCCATAGTCTCCAGAAGCTGTGGTGTTCCCTTGCGTTCATACCCGAACCTGAAATCTTCTCCCACTGCAACATGCTCCGCCTGAAGATCTCCCACCAGGATCTCTTTAACAAAGGTTTCTGCCTTCATATGACGGATCCGGTTATCCAGCGGACATTCGATCAGCACATCCACGCCTGCTTTCTCAAGAAGCTGACATCGTTCCTCTTTTGTAAAGATCATCTGACTGCCGATGCCAAGAGAAAAAAGGACTGTCTGCAGACCTTTTTCTTTCTGTTCCAGGATCTTCTCCACCAGTTTCTGGTGTCCACGGTGTATGCCGTCAAATTTTCCAAGTGTCACCGCACTCTTTGAAAGGCGCGGAAATTCTCCGTCGATCTTCAAGTATTCCATATCTTCTGCTGCTCCTGCAAGTTTTTATAAAATGTCATACAAAAAACATGCGGATGGGTACGTATTTCTGTTTTCTTTCATCCCAGCCGTATATTCCTGTGAAATTTCCGCTGCTTTTATACATCCGGACTTTTTCTTCCCTGCTGCCTCCCTGTACCAGTTCTTCCGGAAGCGGGTTTCCGTTATTGAGAAGTCTGTCTCCCTCCGGTGTACAGGTAAGGACCGGATACATGGAAAGTACATCCTCGATGGAAACAAGCTTTTCCCCGATGGTCCCATCGGCAACCGCCTCCTCCACCTGGGAAAGTGTCATGCTCTCTTCCAGAGTGAAATTTCCGGACCTGGTCCGAAGCAGCTCTTCCATGGCTCCGCCGCAGCCTAATTTTTCTCCGATGTCATTGCAAAGTGTACGGATATAGGTGCCCTTGCTACAGGTAACGCTTATGCGTACCAGCGGAAGCTCCATATCCAGTATCCTTATCTCATAAAAAACCACAGGGCGCGGCTTACGCTCTATGGTTTTTCCTTCTCTGGCCAGTTCGTAAAGCTTCTTTCCGTTTACCTTCAGAGCCGAATACATAGGAGGGATCTGCTGCTGTTCTCCCACAAAGGATCCCACTGCCTCACGGACTTCCTCTTCCGTGACGGTCACAGGTTTCTCAGAAAGAACAGCTCCGGTCATGTCCTGGGTATCTGTGGAAACTCCCAGCCTTAAAACCGCCTCATATGTTTTTTCTTTTTCTGTAAGAAGCTCCACCAGCCGGGTCCCCTTGCCCAGTGCAACAGGAAGTACTCCCTCTGCTGCCGGATCCAGAGTCCCGGTATGGCCGATCTTTTTCATGTGGAGAATCCCACGCAGCTTTGCAACAACATCATGAGAGGTATAACCTTTTTCCTTTCGGATCACAAGTATTCCGTCCATGATCTTATCTTTACTCCTCTGCAAGCTGTTTTTCAATTTCAGCGGTAAGGTTGTTGATCACATCGTACATGGAGCCCTGCATATCACAGCCGGCTGCACGCACATGTCCGCCGCCTCCGAAAAATACGGCAATCTTGCTTACATCCACCTTACCATTGGAACGGAGAGATACTTTAAAGAGTTGCGTCTGCATCTCATAGATAAAGATCGCAACCTCCACACCAGCAGTCAGACGGAGCTGGCTCACGATTCCCTCCAGATCCTTTCCTTCCACACTGTAGAAATCCATCTCCCGTTTTTTCAGATATCCGACCACACACTTACCGCCCTGAAGGAGAATACTCTCTGCCAGGACACGTCCCATGACCTGATTCTGAAGATATGTTTTCTGGTAAAAGGACTCATCGATGATCCTGCTGAAATCAAATCCTGTTTTCATCAGTTCTCCGGCGATCCTCATGGTTTCCGGTGTTGTGGAAGAATACTGGAACACGCCGGTATCATGTGCCATTCCGGTATAAATAGGAACCGCAATGGAACGATCGATCTTGTCTGAATCCAGAAGTCCGTAAAGAACTTCGCTGGCAGAGCTGATCTCGCCTCTTACATGATTGACATCCGCAAATCCGTTATTGCTCACATGATGATCAATGCAGGCTGTCTTTTTTGCTGCATCGAAATATTTCCGAGCAACAGCAAGCCTGTCCAGTGCGCTGACATCACAGGTGATAAAAAGATCATACACCTTATCTTCTTCTGCTTCTGTCTTAACCTCATCCATTCTGTCAATGTAATCAAATACAGGTTTCCGGTCTTCCAGATAAACATCTGCTTCTATATCAGGAAAATATTTCCGGATATAGAGATACAGAGCCATACAGGAACCAATGCAGTCCCCATCCGGACGGATGTGACCGCCAATGCCAACGGTTTTTACATTTTCCAGTATTTCTGAAATGTTTTTCATTTTTTCCACCTATTCCTCTGTTTCCATCCCACTCATTACGTCATTGATCTTCTTTGACATATTTACACCATATTCAATAGACTCATCCAGAACAAAACGGATCTCCGGTGTATTGCGGAGATTCAGTCTTCTGGCCAGTTCTCTCCGAACATAGCCCTCTGCATTCTTTAAGCCCCGGAGGGTGGAATCCTTGGCCTGTTTCTCGCCCAGCACACTGATGTAAGCTTTGCAGGTCTTAAGATCCGGTGCCACCTCAACAGCTGTCACAGAAGTCATCGGATGAATTCTGGGGTCCTTGATCTCGCTGTGTATGATGGTGCTGAGTTCTTTTTGAACTGCACCATTCACACGTGTATTTTTAATGCTGTTTTTTCTCATTACGAATCACTCCTATCTTGGTACCTCTACCATGATATATGCTTCGACTTTATCTTCTTCTTTGACATCATTAAAGTCATTAAATACAAGACCGCACTCATATCCGGCACGAACTTCCTTGACATCATCCTTAAATCTCTTCAGAGATGCAAGCTCACCCTCGAAGATCTGGTCCTCACCTCGTGTGATACGAACCTTACAGTTACGCTGGAATGTACCATCCAGCACATAGCTTCCTGCGATGGTTCCGACACCGGAGGCCTTGAACAGCTGACGAACCTCTGCGTGACCGATAACCTTCTCCTCGAATACAGGATCCAGCATACCCTTCATAGCTGCCTCTACATCCTCGATCGCCTGATAAATGACTTTATAAAGTCGAAGGTCAACGCCCTCCTGCTCAGCAAGCTGTTTTGCTGTAGTATCCGGACGTACATTAAAGCCGATGATGATCGCATTGGATGTTGCAGCAAGGCTGACATCAGACTCATTGATGGCACCTACACCACCATGGATCACCTTAACGATAACTTCCTCGTTGGAAAGCTTGGTAAGACTCTGTTTTACAGCCTCAACAGATCCCTGTACATCGGCCTTGACGATGATCGGAAGCTCCTTAAGATCGCTGGCCTGGATCTGGTCAAACAGGTTATCCAGAGAAAGCTTGCCTTTGGTCTCCTCGAGAAGACGGCTCTTGTTCTCTGTAACGAATGCGCCTGCAAAGTTCTTGGCTTCTTTATCGCTCTCAAAGGACATCAAGATCTCACCTGCATTAGGAACATCACCAAGTCCGAGGATCTCAACCGGAGTAGACGGACCTGCCTCTTTTACACGACGTCCCTTATCATCCATCATTGCACGTACCTTACCATTGCATGCACCTGCGGCAATAAAGTCTCCCACATGAAGAGTACCCTTCTGAACAAGGATGGTAGCAACCGGTCCTTTACCTTTATCAAGCTGAGCCTCAATAACAAGACCTCTTGCCTCACGGTTCGGATTGGCTTTGAGCTCGGAAACCTCAGCAGTAAGAAGAATCATCTCAAGAAGATTCTCAATTCCTTCTCCTGTATGTGCGGATACCGGAACAAAGATGGTGCTTCCGCCCCAGTCCTCAGGAATCAGTTCATACTCGGAAAGCTCCTGTTTTACACGCTCTACATTTGCACTTGGTTTATCGATCTTATTGATGGCAACGATGATCTCAACACCGGCTGCCTTTGCATGGCTGATCGCCTCTACTGTCTGCGGCATTACACCATCGTCTGCGGCAACGACCAGAACTGCGATATCTGTAGCGTTGGCACCACGCATACGCATAGCTGTGAACGCCTCATGTCCCGGTGTATCCAGGAATGTGATCTTCTGACCTTTGATATTTACCACGTAAGCACCGATGTGCTGTGTGATTCCGCCGGCCTCGCCTCTGGTTACGTTTGTATTACGGATGGCATCCAGAAGAGATGTTTTACCATGGTCAACGTGACCCATAACACAGACTACCGGAGGTCTCGGAACCATATCATCCTCATCCTCTTCGTCCTCTTTGAGGAGCTCTGCGATCACATCCACCTTTTCTTCCTTCTCAGCAATGATATCAAAGCCAAGTGCGATCTCCTCTGCCTTTTCAAAGTCGATCTCCTGGTTTACGGTTACCATGACACCTTCCATGAAAAGCTTCTTAACGATCACTGACGGCTGCATCTTCATTGCGTCCGCAAGCTCACGGATAGTAAGCTTCTCCGGAATGGTGATCTCCTTGATCTCCGGTTTCTTCTCTTCCTGCTTCGGCTGTGGATTCGGTTTCTGAAGTGCTTTCGGGATTCTGGAATTCGGTCTGCGTCCGCCCTGATTTGGTCTGCGTCCGCCCTGGGTACCTTTCTCGAATTCTTTCTTCTTGTTCTTATTCTCTCTGTCACGCTCACGCTTGCTGTCCTTGGATGTCTTGGTCAGCTCCGGAGTGAATACAGCATCTGAAGAGCCACCGCTTCTTCTCTGTCCCGGACGCTGTCCGCCGCCCTGGCCACCACGGTTTGCTCCGCTGAAACGGTTGTCTCCGCCTCTTCCGCCTTCGGAACGTCCGCCCTGGCCTCCCTGGCCACGGTTTGCTCCACCGCCGAAACGGTTTCCTCCGTCTCTTCTTCCTTCAAAGCTTCCGCCCTGACCTCCCTGGCCACGGTTTGCTCCACCGCCGAAACGGCTTCCGCCTCTTCCGTCATTCTGACGTGGGCCTCTGTTTCCCTCGCCCTGTCTTGCCGGACGTCCCTCACCATTCTGGGAACGGTTTCCGCCAAAACGATTTCCGCCGTCGCTTCTTCCCTCGAAGGTTCTTCCGTCACGATTTCCGTCTCTTCTTCCTTCCGGACGGTTGCCCTGCGGTCTTCCGCCCTGAGTACGATTCTGGCCACTCTGACCGTTTCTCTGCTCACCGGACTCACCGTTTCGTGTGTTTGCTCCTGCGCTTCTCTGACCGCCGTTCTGTGGACGTGCCGGTCCCTTTCTCTCGCCTGCTGCCGGTTTTCTTCTTCCTTTACCGCCATCGCTGGCATTCTGTGCATGAAATACACGGATGATATTTTTTTTCTTTTTCGGTGCTTCAGATTTGTTACCCTCTGTATTCACCGTTGTTGTCTTTTCTTCTGTTTTTGGAGTATCCAATTGTCTATATTGCTCCTTTCCCGATCTGTTGAATTTATCTTTTATCATTTCTATCGTCAAACCTCCTTACAGACGCCTGTATCATGCAGGTTATCTGCCAGATTCTTTTTCCAGCGCCTTCATGATCGCCTTTGCAAAATTTTCGTCCTGCACGGCAAGGCTGGCACGGAATTCTTTGCCCATTGCTCTGCCCAGGCTCTCTTTGTCTGAAAGGAAATATAACGGAACTTCATAATAGGTACACATATTCCGAAATTTCTTTTTTGTGTTTTCGGAGGCATCATCTGCCACCAGTGCCAGGAAACCTTTTCCTGTTTTTACGGATTTCTCTGTGGAAAATTCTCCGCTCACTGTTTTTCCTGCTTTTGTCGCAAGTCCGATGAGTGATAAAACCTTATTGTTTTTCAATTGATCCAAACTCCTTTTTGAGGTTCTGATACACTTCATCCGGAACTGCCATTTTCAAGGAACGCTCCAGGCCATGGTTTTTGATAGCCTTTTCCAGGCATTCCTCTGAGAAACAAAGGTATGCGCCGCGTCCGTTTTTCTTACCTGTAGCGTCCAGGATGATCTCATTCTCTGATGTCCTGAGAACTCGTATCATTTCCTTTTTGCTTTTCATTTCCCTGCAGCCGGTACACTGACGCATGGGAATCTTGGTTCTCGTTTTCATTATTCTTCGGCATCTCCATCTGCTGTTTCTTCAGCTTCTGTTTCTGTCTCTTCTGTATCTTCCTCTGCTTCTTCAAGCTCTTCGGAAACAGCCTCTTCTGTCATTTCTTCCTCTGCTTCCTCGTGTTCCTCATCGTAATCATCGTAGAAGTCACCGGACTCTCTTGCCTGTGTCTCGCTCTTGATGTCGATCTTGAAGCCTGTAAGTCTTGCAGCAAGACGTGCGTTCTGTCCTTCCTTACCGATAGCAAGGGAAAGCTGGTAATCCGGAACTACGACCAGTGCGGTCTTCTCATCCGGGTCAGCCATAACTGCGATAACCTTTGCAGGGCTTAATGCATTCTCGATAAGGATCGCCGGGTTCTCATCCCAGTTGATGATATCGATCTTCTCACCGTGAAGCTCGTTAACAACTGCACCTACACGTGCACCGTTCATACCAACGCATGCTCCCACAGCATCTACATCCGGATCGTTGCTCCATACAGCGATCTTGGTACGGGAGCCTGCCTCACGGGCAATGCTCTTGATCTCAACGGTACCGTCTCTTACCTCTGCAACCTCGGACTCGAAAAGTCTCTTTACAAGACCGGGATGTGTTCTGGAAACCAGGATACGCGGTCCCTTCGGTGTATCCTTAACTTCAAGAATGTAAACTTTTACTCTCTCAGTTGGCTGGAAGGTCTCACCCTTTACCTGTTCGTTCTCTGTAAGTACTGCGTCTGCCTTACCAAGGTTGATGCTGACATTTTTGCCCATTACTCTCTGAACAATACCGGTTACCACTTCTTTTTCGATTCCATAGTACTGATCGTAAAGAACTTTACGCTCTTCCTCACGGATTTTCTGAAGAATGACATTCTTTGCATTCTGGGTTGCGATACGTCCGAATTCCTTGGACTGGATCTCAACCTTCATAACATCACCGATCTCTGCGTTCGTGTTTGTTTTCTGTGCATCCACCAGAGAAATCTCCAGCGCCGGATCCTCCACATGCTCTACAACAGTTCTGTCAGCGTAAACACTGAAGTCACAGGTCTCCGGATCGATCATAACGTGAACGTTATCTGCCTTTCCGAAATGGTTCTTACATGCCTGGATCAGTGACTGCTCAATTGCCTCCAGCAGTGTATCCTTACTGATGTTTTTCTCTTTTTCGAGAACGTCCAGCGCATCTCTTAAATCTCTGCTCATTTTTCTTTTTTCCTCCTGAATTTTACAGATTCGATTCTCTTTTAGAATTCGATTGCGAGACGAATCAGGGCAATATCTTTTTTATCAAAGGTACGTTCTGTGCCGTCTTCATCGATTGTCACACTGTTACTATCATATGCATTTAAAATACCGCAGAATTCTTTCTGTTTCTCGATGGGCCGGTAGGTACGGATCTCCACCAGCTTGCCAAGGCTTCTCTTAAAGTCTTTTTCTTTTTTAAGAGGCCGGTCAAGTCCCGGAGAACTGATCTCCATAATGTAGCTGTCCTCGATGAAATCCTGCTCATCCAGTATATCGCTGAATGCACGGCTTACGTCCTCGCAGTCATTGACTGTGATTCCGCCCGGCTTGTCGATATAGCCTCTGAGATACCAGGTTCCGGCTTCCTTGACATACTCCACGTCTACCAGCTCAAAGCCCCTGGACTCCACGATTGGTGTAAGGATCGCCTCTGTCTTCTGTTCATATTCTTCCCGTCTGCTCATGCTTCCCACCTGCCTTTCCTATTTCTGCCTATTTCTGAACAAATTCCTTCTCAGCAAATAGGAGCGGGCTCTCGCCCACTCCTATGCCAACAAGTTCTTAGTTTCGTTCATTGTAACACCAATGTCTGTTAAATGCAAGTATTAATTGCGATTTCCGGTTTTTGTCCCCGCATAGGGAATGTCCCATGTACCACACCGTTTGATTTCCTCTTTGTTATTTCAATTCACGTTCCCACGTGGGGAACGACCCTTTCAATCTCCACGAATCTCTTTGCGTTGATATTTCAATCCACGTTCCCTCGTGGGGAACGACATCATCAACCAGGCTATCACTATCTTCTACACTCATTTCAATCCACGTTCCTGTGTGGGGAACGACGGCATATTACCAGAATGCAGCTAACTACTTTGCATTTCAATCCACGTTCCCGCGTAGGGAACGACGGCTGGAGCTACAGTGATCGCATATGTGATCGGGATTTCAATCCACATTCCTGCGTAGGGAACGACACGAAATGCGAAAAAAATTAAGGTCATATCCAGATTTCAATCCACGTTCCCTCGTGGGGAACGACGATAGCAAGCATCCCAGACATTGCTTCTTTTCCATTTCAATCCACGTTCCCTCGTGGGGAACGACCATGGAGAAACCTCTAAGTTATCCCAATCAGCAGATTTCAATCCACGTTCCCTCGTGGGAAACGACGAGGTCCTTATTTGATCTTCCTTTCCCCTTGCCGATTTCAATCCACGTTCCCTCGTGGGGAACGACATCTATGCTGGCTGGTTGCGGTAAAGCATATCCATTTCAATCCACGTTCCCTCGTGGGGAACGACTATATTCCAGTAGGAACCTATACCATTGTTGAGATTTCAATCCACGTTCCCTCGTGGGAAACGACGATTTTTACGAGGAGGCAGCCGCCTTGTATCTTATTTCAATCCACGTTCCCTCGTGGGGAACGACTTCCACCTCTCTGATTGCTTCCTCTGGATAGCAGACATTTCAATCCACGTTCCCTCGTGGGGAACGACTCCTGTCTTCAGATCTACTGAGAAGCTGTTTTTTATTTCAATCCACGTTCCCTCGTGGGGAACGACAAAGTATCATTCATAGTTTATTCGGTTGATGGAATTTCAATCCACGTTCCCTCGTGGGGAACGACGGCAGAGAGCTTGATCTGGCCACTGTGCATATTATTTCAATCCACGTTCCCTCGTGGGGAACGACATACAGTGATTGATACATACAAACGTTTCAAGGATTTCAATCCACGTTCCCTCGTGGGGAACGACGGCAAATTTTCACAAATATTCTTTGTTTTTTTATGCAATAAATATAATTTTTCTACTTTTTATTATCCCTTCTCTCTTTTCTTTAGTGTTATTCATGTTACTTTTCTGATTTTTGTAGTGCGAATCCTGCCGGCATTTTATGTGTACTTCTGATTCGCACCTACATAATTAAAGGTTGATCTACTGGAATTCCACGTTCTATACCTACATGTTCTATTTTAGTCTGATAATTATTTCCGAGGTAATAAAAACGTAAGCTATCTTTATTTTTGTCAATAATATCAGACAATATCCCCTTCAAAGCAACACTTTGAGCGCTATCCAAAATACACTCAAATACAGAATTTTGCACCCTTCTTCCATAATTTGTACATTGCTTCGCCACTTTACGCAAACGAGTTCTTCCTGCAGTTGTCTCTGTATTTACATCATAAGTAATCACTACCAACACTTTGTCACCTCATTTCCACAAAAACACTGGATAACTGTCCAAATCTCCTCTTAAATATCTTGCCAACAACATTGCCTGTACATAAGGAACCATTCCCCATTCCACCTTTTCTTTCAAGAACGGATGTGTGATGGTTTCCTTCTTTTTCTTCTGCCATTCTACCAACAGCTTTTTTCGCAGCTCATCATCCATCAGAACAGCTCCATTTTCTTTTTTGGTAAAATTCTTTCCATTTACAATCTTTTTGTTAACAAGCGATAATACAAAACGATCTGCCAATACAGCTCTTAATTCCTCTATCATATCCAAAGCCAGTGATACTCTACCTGGTCTTTCGGTATGAAGATATCCCACATAAGGATCCAGCCCCACACACTCCAGGGAAGAAGCAATCGTATTTGTCAACAACGTATATACAAAAGACAACATTGCATTCATATTATCTAACGGTGGTCTTTTATTTCTTCCTTGAAATGAAAAATCCTTTTTCTGTTGCAAAATCATTTCATCAAAAACTCCAAAATACACGCTGGCCGCTTCCCCTTCAAAACCTCTTAATTGTGCTTTTGATTCACATGTTTGAATTAATCCCAACGTATGTTTCAGCTTTTCTGATGCTATTTTTATTTTGTCCGCATCTACCTGCATACTATGATCTCTAACACAGCGTTCCAACACCCATCTTGCATTATACACCTTTCCAAGTATACAGTTTTTTGCAATTTCCAGGCTGATTGCTGAATCCAAACTGCTTGCATACTGCTGTTCTCGCAAAAGCACATTTCCTCTTGTCTTTCCGGTTATCCTCGCAAGAAATTTTCCCTGGGGCGTCATAAAACAAAGAGAGATATTTTTTTCTGCACAAGATCCCATCAATGCCGGACTGACGCCCCTGTATCCAAAGGAAACTATCCCTTCCAGATTATGTAATGGAAGTCTTCCTTTTTCTTTATCCTCTTCAAAAACAACTATATTTTCTCCATCTAAACCCAAATAGCTGTTTTCAGAAGTTACATACAACGTATTCAAAAGTTTTTTCATGTCTCTTCCTCCTTCAGCATCTGGTCTATATAATGTTTCACAGAAACTTGTTTGTTTAATTTGGGCAGACAAAGTTCCTTTAATGAACAGGAATTACACATTTTACCTGTTTTTACCTTCGGAGTATAACCTCTATTGTAATACTGATGCATCTCTTCAAATATATCTTTGACTGCATTTCTCAGATCCTCTGTAATTTCCACAACTTCTCTTCGTCTTGTTTCTCCATAAAAAAGAGCTGCTTCAGGTATTGTTGCAGAAAACATTTCTTCGAGACATAAAACCTGTGCCACAAGCTGCAATCTATCGGCATCTGTTGATTTTTCTTTTCCTTTTTTGTATTCTACCGGATAAACAGAATACATTCCCCGATGTCCATGAAGCCGTATTCCATCTTCACATTTATGAAATTCTACAAGATCACACTCTCCACTCACTCCCATAATTCTTGAAGAAACCGGCAAAGCTCTTACCAAAATAGTATCTTTTCTTTTTTCCGTCAAATATGGATCATGTACCTTCTGGTGCATCAGTTTTCCAACAGCTGTATGAACATTTTCTGCCCACTGCTGCTCAACATGGATCAATGCCCACTGTCTTCTGCAAAATTTAAAATGCTGTATACCTGATATCATCAAATAATCATCTTCTGTATACTCCATCAAATCATCCTTTTTACTTCAACAGATTCCGGTATTTTATCATTATGAATTTCAACTGTATAATCCTGATATCTTCTCGGATATTCTACATTTTCTTTTCGTGTTACTTCAACTGCATCAAACAATTTATATGCCGGACAATCTCCCAATTCTTTACTGTGCTTAAACACGATCAGTTCACGTACTGACATTTTTCCACGGGCTGCTGAATGGTCATTTTCAAACATATTTATGATCGCATCCCACAGAAGTTCCAGATCTTCTTCTGTAAATCCTGTTGTTTTTCGTGCAAGATTTGCAGATATAAAGCCCTCTGCGCGATACAATGCATATGGCACAATACTCTTTCTTCCCATTTCGGTACTTTTATTTTCGGCATCTTTTTCTGTTGTGATTGCCACACGGGTAATGGTAACTTCCTGACTGATCACTGGGTCGATACTTCTGGCAAATCCAAGCTGAACTGGGCCACGCACCTGTCCGCAGTTTAAAGAAGCTTTTACAAAAGTAGTCATTACTGCCCCAAAAGTTCTGATATCATAATAATTTTCACACATGTAATCCCGCAATTTTGAATCCACACCCGGATCACTTTTTTTCAGTTTTTTTAATGCTTCCGTTACTTTCTTATCATCTGTTTCTTTGATTCCAACATTTTCACATGCCGTTCGGTCACTTCGATTCAACGGAACATCTTCTTTAATATAAATTTTGTAACCCTGTGCATCCTCTTTTACTGTTTCCACATAATTTCTTATTTTTCTTTTCAGGCAGACATCCGTAACAAGCCCTAAGCCGCTTTCCGGATCTATTCTTGGCATATTTCCTGCATCCGGATCTCCATTTGGATTACCATTTTCCACATCAAATAAAACTACAAACTCATATCTGTTTTTAATAACTTCGCTCATCTATTTTCCCTCCCGTTTTCCCAAATACTTTCCTGTTTCTGGTGGTAATACCCCAAAATAAATTTTCCTTGTTCCTCCAATGGCAAACGTTTTGGATAAGCTTCTAGCTTACTCACCAATTCGCCCAAAAGATCTTCATATTTTCTTTTCAAATACCCTTTATCTCTTTCTATTTTTTTTATATGACTATTCTTTAATTTAAACAATACTGGAAATACTGATGCCGGTGTTGCACATGCTGAATTAAAATACCGATCTCGAATTGTTGATTTTATTCCAGGATTTGCCTCTGTCTGAATCGACTCCAACACAGAAAATAATCTTCCCAATACATATGCTACATCATTAGATTCTTCATTTAATCCCATACAGATCTCTCCTTCCGTATTTTTATAATTTTTTATCAGAAATGCCTTAACAATAGAAACTCTTCCCCATGTTACACATCCCTGCTCAGCCCGTATTCTTATTAATGTATCTGTATACAAACTTGCCGGATACCTGGAATTTTGTAAAATAGCTGAAAACGCCATAGCGGCCATATTGGAGATTGTTTTTTTATCCCGTGAATTCATATTCACTGTTTCTTTTAACATATCTTCAATTCCAAGATATTCCCGCTCTTCCCATTTAGGTTTTATCATCTGCATTCGTTCATAATGACATGCCAGATTTTTCGTAATATTTCCAAATGAACTCTGATAAAAAAATCTTACAGATAACCTGGCAGCATTTGGTGCCAGACATAAAATATAAAACTTCTGAGATGGATTTAATTCAATGTCATCAATTATGATCTGTTCATCTTTTCTGAGTTTTTCAAAAAATCCATGTACCTCACTTTGATTATCTTTTACCGGATTTAACAATGCTAAAAGCGCATCCTGATATTCCGTCTTTGCCTCCTCTGCCCAATATACAATAATAGAATCTCCCAGCGGAAACGTATATTTCTTTTGTGCCAGCAAATAATTCAACGCACTTGTGTAAGCAAACTCTGCATATTTTCCGACCGGTGCATTATAGCTCTGTTCTTTTCCATAAGATTCAAATGATGGTGCATTAAAAGAAACCAAAGCTGCACCACTGGACTGTGCTCCCGGCACCCCTTTTATATTCCTGTGAATTCTTGAAATTTCAGTTTTTTCTCCTGTTACCAGACAAATTCCACTTATATCTGTTTCCGACTGTTTACTTTCTACATTCCATATTTGCTCTATTTCCTTGTCATCCTGGGCATATTTTTTATCCATACAGAATATAAGATTTCCACCATCCGTGATCTCCTCCCAGTTTTCTAAAACAGCAGCATTTTCTTTTGCTTTTTCCGGATTCCATTTATAAAAAAAAGCACATATAGCCTGTGCCATTTCTCCGGAAGTATTTTTCAACAACTTCAGATGCTTCTCCTTTGCCGCTTCAAAGCATTCTGTAATTCTTTTTCCTGTACCACTCTTATCAATTCCAAGCATATATTTCGAATTATCACATAAAAAATTCGCCGCAACTCCGGATGATCGCGTGAGCATTGCCGGAACTTTCATTGTTTGTGAAATCCAAATCTGTTTCTTCCCTGCCTGTCTCTCCTCCTTCAGCCATAAGATATTCTTTATATCCCCGTCTGTAGACAAATTGATTCCATAAGAAACTTTTGCCTGACACCACCCCTGTTTGGGTAATTTTTCTTGTCTTTCCAAATCTTCATAATATTTCACCAATGCCTGCAGTATCATCGAACCACCTCGCAGTTTCGCACATCTATTACTCCCTGTTTCATGATTGCTCTAAAAAACATGGGGCTAAGATTCTCTTCATCCGAATAATCAATATCATATAGCATAAATCCAAAATCTTTTTCCTCTACATCGTCATATGCAGTATGAATTTCCTCTTCATTACACAACTCAAAATTTGCAGGAAATTCCCGACACCCAAAATAAGGCATACTGTAACATGCGCCTCTTTTCAATCTCCTCATAATAATATCCTTGAATTTCCCTGGATTATCCGTTTCATTTGCTTTCTCCGTCATTTCAAAATGAGCTTCAATAACATACTCTACATCACTTAACAACAAAGACGCTCTCTGTACAATTTCCTCTTTACTGCTTAAATATAGGGGTTTCATTCCTCCATTATAGGCTTCAAGCACTTTACTTGCAGATACCTTACTCTTCACTTCATTTCTTCTTACACTGGTAAATTTAACCGGTTTCTTCACATAAATCTTATCTATACACCATTTCATGCCCGGATGCCAGTAAATTGCTTCCAAAATTCCTCTGGCAGCCGACGGTGTTATTACATCATAAGAACACCGTTCTACTTTCATCTCTGGTCTTGAAAATAATGCATAATCCCCCCACACTCTGACCTTTACTCCCATTCCCATAGGCACTTTCCCTCTTTTCTCATATTATTTCACCAGCTTTATAACATGCTGCTATATAATCTCGTGATTGATAATAAAAATCTGTATTATAGTCCGAAATATGTGCATCAATCCAGGAATGATAAATTTCCCATATTCCCTTTTCAAGTTCTGTATCATCGTATATGTCTTCTATTAATCTCTCATATACTTCTCCAATATCCCAGTAATCCGGAATTGCATACCTGCATATTGATACATTGTCAAATTCGCCCTCCGGAATATCACATTGCTCTGTAAATTCTGCCGCAACTTTTTCTATTGGCTCACAGTGAAAGACATCCGCATAGTTATATATTCGCTTTATATTTTCCATTCCAAGATAATCCGTAACTTTCCACCGACGTTGTTTTTGAGTTCGTCCTATGTACTCGATCAAACTACAGGTAAAAAACAAAGCATTATTATTTTTTCTCGCCATAAACAACCTCACTTCCTACAAATTTCAATGTATCCAGTGCTGAAATTGTATGAAAACTGATTTGATGCGTTGGATACTTGAATTTTACCAATTCCCAGAAAGCAGCTCTTGAAATCTTTCCATCCAGATAATTTTGCAGATAATTGTAGATTGTATCATCTGCCATTGGTCCTTCCACAATATCATACTGATGTGCCTGTCCCTTTCGACAGGAAATAATAAAATCCAGCCATTCTTCCGTCATTTTATCGAATTTAAGAATATTTAATCTCTGATTTTCTGTATACTCATACTTGTTAATATATCCTTTTTTACCATATCTTATAGCCCATCGTTCTGCCTGCTTTTCAATATTTGTACAATAAAAACCAAAATAAAAATCTTTGTTAAATCTGGCTTTTCTGATTTCCGGATATTCCACTACCTCTTTGCTCCCATGATATAGAATCATATGCAGCTCCTTTTTTCTGTAAATTCTTTTTATTTTTAATAATTTTCTTTTATTTTTTCTCGTCATCTTAAATATACTACACTCATCCAAAATATACAATACTTGCCCCTAAATTATTTACATTTAAATTTATTGAATTCTTTTTATTTATATATTATATTTATAGTATGTCAGAAAACATTTTAATGCCTATGAAGGCAGGCGACTTGCTTGATTCGATTAAAATGGTTCCTGTGGATTGAAATAATAATTTTAAATGTAACCGTGTAGAATTAGAACAGGGAGATTAAGGTTTTTCCACCTTAATCTCCCTGCTCTAATCTACATATTTTCACAACCAAACTGCCATGCCACAGTCAACCTCAAGATTCAGTCCTGTCTCCTCTGAATATTGTTCTAAATCTGTCAGTTCATAGAAATCCTTTATATCTTCCGAAACCAGCTTCAGCATCCCCGCATCATTATATTTCTCAAATTCCTGTTTATACAAATTCACACAATATTGTACAGCCCGTCTCATTCCGGATTTTGTAAAACCTTTATTTTTCAGATCCTGTATCACTTCCTGAGCATCTTCTTCCTGATTTACAAAAACGGTTACCGTGTTTTCATCTATCAGTTTAAACTCTCTTTCCACTGTAGCAAAATGATGCCATCCCCCATTAAACTCTTCGCAGATTTTCTTTTTATCCAAACTTTCACCTCGCATATGATAAAGCATTTCAAAGTATCTTGTTACAGTCTGCATATCTTCAATTTTACATTCATTCGCAAGCAGCGCTTTCGAAACATCCATCTGCTGTCTCTGCCCTGGAACTTTTTCAGCATCATCAAACTGAAAAATCACCACTTTGCTTTCTTCTATCGTCCGTTTTCCCTCACGATTACACCTTCCTGCCGCCTGAATGATAGAATCTATTCCTGAAAGCTGTCTGTATACTGTATAAAAATCAAGATCTACTCCTGCCTCTACCAGACTTGTTGAAATTACAATGCACTTTTTCCCTTCTCTCAATCGTTCTTTTATCTGCTTTAACATACGCTTTCTATGTTTTGGATACATGCTCGTAGATAAATGATAAACGCCATCTTCTCTCATAGCATTATAAATTTTTTGAGCTTTCTTTTTTGTATTCACAATGCATAATGCCTGTGTTTCTCTTAACAGACATTCTTCCACGTCTTCTTCTGACAATTTTCCATCGTTTTCAAAGTGAACTCTTTTAAAAAACTCAAACTGTTCCTCTGTCCTTGGACAAAGCTCAGTAATCTGCTTTATATTGCAAAAAAAAGCATCCAATGCCGGTTGTGTAGCTGTACATAATACTGCACTCACCTTATAATTTATCACCAGTTCTTCAATTGCTGTCAGACAGGGTTTCAAATAGTCATTTGGCAACATCTGTGCTTCATCAAATATGATCACACTATTTGCCATATTATGTAATTTTCTGCATTTTGAAGATTTATTTGAAAACAAGGATTCAAAAAATTGTACATTCGTTGTAACTACTACTGGTTTATCCCAGTTTTCAGAAGCAAGCTGCATAGGTTTCAGTTCTTCTGCTTCCTCATAATCTATGTTGCAATGATTTTCCAGAACATTTTCATCTCCTAATATCCTTCGAAAAACTGCTGCATTTTGTTCGATAATACTGGTATAAGGTATCACATAAATAATACGTTTCATGTGATGCTTAACTGCATGCCTTAATGCAAATGCAAGCGATGCAACCGTTTTACCTCCACCAGTCGGAACCGTCAGCCGAAAAAGGCCTTTTTCTCTCTCTCCGTTTTCCAGGCAAGCTTTTAAAATCTCTGTTCTTCTGCCATTTACACTTTCTATTTCTGTATTTTTCAGCCACTCTGTTATATATTTTTCCAATTTATCCAGAAGCACCTGTATCTCTTGCCCCTGCTGTCGTCCCGATCTTTCTTCTGTCATAAATTCTTCTGTATCAAGAAAATCGGCATCGACAAGACAAGAATACATCATTCTCGTAAACATACTTAAAGAAAAATTTAAATCCTTCGTTTTCTCTACATTAACTGGTGATGTTTTTAACTCTGGAATCTTCACTTCTTTTTTGTATGCATAAAAATCTTCTATTTTCTTCTTTCTTCTTCCAAGTGTAGTAGATGAATTTCCTGTATCTGTGCTGACGCCATAATCGGATAAGCCAGCATGATGTCCCGCAATACACATCTCCAAAAACGGATACATCCCACCCAATTCCATGCAAACTCTTGCTCCTGCTGTTGCATGATCCACTTTTATTTCTTCTCCACGAATCCGACGTTGAAATTTATCGCTATATTTTCCGATATCATGCAGCATTCCACAGCAATATCCCCAATCTCCTTTTTCAAAAACTTCTGCAAAATCTTTTGCTTTTTCTGCCGTTCCCTGCAAATGCTCTAATATACTTTGTTCACGTTCACCATCACAATGTGCAATATAATTCATCTTCTTCTCTTCCATTTACAACACCGTACCCTCACTACAAGTTATATATTATACTGCTTTAGTTCATCTATATCAATGTATCCAAAGCGCCATCTCTTATGATAATCTCCCATTCTCCATCTCATACACCACATTCATAGTGGAGACTCTGTGGGATACCAGGACTACAGTGCGGCGGGTGGTGTCTTCTTTCAGGGACTTGAGGATGGTGGCTTCGTAGAGCTGACCTTTGTCTACGTATTTCAGGGAGGAGAGCCTTCCCCTCATATCTGCCCGTCAAACCGGGAATGAGCGTGCATCTCACGAATGGTCAGTTCCAGCCAGATCACCGTAAGCTGTGAGGTAGATGGCGGGGTGGTGATCAGATTCTCGGCTTCACACCTTTGGTGTCTCGCTTGGCGAGTTTGACTTTGTTAAGTACATATGGTTTGTCGTGGTAGGTAATGGCATACTCCTGCCTGCTTTCCAAAAGATACGCATGGTGGATCCGGTCTTCGCCGGTAAGCTTCATGCCGCGGACACCCATAGCGTTTTTCTTAGTGACGGAGATCTCGGTTTTCATGATACGGAGAAAGTAACCCTTTTCAGACTGGAACACAACCTGGTCCATCTCGTCGGCTGCTCCTACGAATACAAGGCGGTCATCCTCTGCAAGCTTGGTGGAAACAATGGTACGCTTGGAAGCACGGAACTCTTCTCCTTTTACCAGCTTGCACATGCCGTTCTCTGTAACAAAGAGTACCGTGGAGGCTGCCACCTGGCTCAGCGGTGCCACATAAAGGATCTGCTCGGAAGTACTGTCATAATTACCCAGATTATCTGCCGGAACACCTTTATCACGGAAACGTACCAGCGGGATATCCTCTGCCTTCACTGTGTGGAGCTTGCCGGTATCTGTAAAGATACAGATCTTGTCCGTATTCATGCAGGTAAAGACATAGCGGCTCTCTGCATGAGCGGCATCCTTATTACGCTCGTAGGCATTCTTGTCAATGAGACGCATATATCCGAAACGATCCATCAGGAAGCAGACTTCGGTCTCTTCCATCTTCTTCTCCTCATAAACAGCTTCCTCTGCGTTTTCAATGGAAGTCTTACGCTTACTGCCGTATTCCTTCTTGATCTGATCCAGTTCACCCATGATCACTGCTGCCATGGAGTCATAATTATTCAGGATATCCTCATAAGCAGCAATGTTCTTCATGGTTTCCTCATGCTCCTTCATCAGAGCATCGATCTCCAGACCGATCAGCTTGTAAAGACGCATGTCCAGGATAGCTGCGGCCTGTTTTTCTGTGAATTTCAAGGATTTTGCCGCTTTTTCGGATGTCTTGGTCTTGAATTTAATCCCTTCTGTGATACCGTCGGTCAGACATTTCTTTACCTGGTCACGGCTCTTGCTGCCACGGAGGATCTCGATGATCAGATCAATGACATCGCAGGCTTTGATAAGGCCTTCCTGGATCTCCCGTTTCTCCTGTTCCTTGGCAAGAAGGGTTGTATATTTTCTGGAATTTACTTCAAATACAAAGTCCACATGGTGAGCAATGATCTGCTTCAGTCCCAGTGTTTCCGGTCTTCCGTCTGCAACTGCCAGCATGTTGACACCGAAGGTATCCTCCAGTCGGGTCTTCTTATAGAGCATGTTGGTAAGGTTCTCCACGTCTGCATCGCGCTTCAGTTCCAGAACGATACGGATTCCCTCTTTGGAAGACTGGTTGGAAATATCCACGATATCTGTGGTCTTCTTGGTCTCTACCAGGGTTGCGATATCATTAAGGAATTTTCCGATGTTTGCACCGATCATGGTGTAAGGAATCTCTGTGATCACCAGCTGCTGGCGACCGCCCTTCAGCTTCTCTATTTCCACCCGTCCACGGATACGGAGCTTGCCTGTTCCGGATTCATAGATCTTTACAAGGTCGTCCTTATTTACTACGATACCACCTGTCGGAAAATCCGGGCCCTTGAGATAACGCATCAGCCCACGGGTGCTGATATCATTATTCTTCATGTATGCCTTCACAGCATCCACCACTTCGCCCAGGTTATGCGGCGGGATGCTGGTAGCCATACCAACGGCTATTCCATCTGCTCCGTTTACAAGGAGGTTTGGAATACGCACCGGAAGTACTACCGGCTCCTTCTCTGTTTCATCAAAGTTCGGCATAAAGTCCACAACGTTCTTATCAAGATCTTCCAGAAAAACCTCCTGGGTCAGCTTCTCCAGGCGGGCCTCTGTGTATCGCATGGCTGCGGCTCCGTCGCCTTCAATGGAACCAAAGTTTCCATGTCCGTCCACCAGTGTACGACCCTTTTTAAATTCCTGCGCCATGACTACAAGCGCATCATAAATGGAGCTGTCACCGTGGGGATGATATTTACCCATAGTATCTCCTACGATACGGGCACATTTACGGTACGGGCGGTCGTAACGGATGCCCAACTCATACATATCGTAAAGGGTACGGCGCTGTACCGGCTTCAGTCCGTCACGTACATCCGGCAGTGCTCTGGAAATAATAACGCTCATGGCGTAATCGATATATGATTTCTGCATGATCTCCGCATAATCGGTGCGGATGATATTGTCCTGTTTCGTATTCATAGTTTATTCTCCCAATCAAATATCCAGCTCTGCATCTGTTGCATGCTCATAGATAAAGGCCTTACGTGGCGGAACATCGCTTCCCATCAGGATCTCTGTCACATCGGAGGCCATGCGGGCATCTTCGATCTCCACACGCTTCATCATTCTTGTCTCAGGGTTCAGGGTAGTCTCCCAGAGCTGC
Source organism: Blautia sp. aa_0143 (assembly GCF_004167315.1). Classification (NCBI taxonomy): domain Bacteria; kingdom Bacillati; phylum Bacillota; class Clostridia; order Lachnospirales; family Lachnospiraceae; genus Blautia; species Blautia sp. aa_0143. The sequence continues at coordinate 37,509 of NZ_RCXU01000005.1, read as the reverse complement.
TGGGCGTCCATCTCACCGAGACCTTTGTATCTCTGGAGCGTGAAGCTTCCCGGTTTATGGCTCTTACGGTATTTCTCAAGAGCCTTGTCATCGTAGAGATATTCCTCCTGCCCCTTCTTCGGCATTACCTTATAAAGAGGTGGCATGGCAATATACACATGTCCCTCATAGATAAGCTCCGGCATAAAACGGTAAAACAAGGTCAGAAGCAGAGTAGAGATATGAGCACCATCCACATCCGCATCGGCCATGATCACGATCTTGTCATAGCGAAGCTTCGTGATATCAAAATCATTTCCGTAGCCTTCGGAAAAGCCGCAGCCAAAGGCATTGATCATAGTCTTGATCTCTGCGTTGGCCAGCACCTTGTCGATGGTAGCCTTCTCTACGTTGAGGATCTTACCGCGGATCGGAAGGATTGCCTGATAGTTACGATCTCTGGCTGTCTTGGCCGAACCGCCGGCGGAATCTCCCTCTACGATAAAGATCTCACACAGTGACGGATCCTTTTTCTCACAGTTGGCCAGCTTGCCGTTGGAATCAAAAGAGTATTTCTGTTTGGTGAGAAGGTTTGTCTTGGCACGCTCCTCGGTCTTACGGATCTTGGCCGCCTTTTCCGCACAGGAAAGGACGATCTTCAGTGTTTCCAGATTTCGGTCAAAAAACAGTACCAGCTGTTCTCCTGCTACCTTGCCGGTGGCTCTGGATGCGTCCTGATTATCCAGCTTGGTCTTGGTCTGTCCCTCAAAGCGGGGTGCCGGATGTTTGATGGAGACTACAGCAGTCATTCCGTTTCGGATATCTGCACCTGTAAAATTGGGGTCTTTATCCTTCAGTACACCGATCTCACGTGCGTAGGTGTTCATTACTGTTGTAAAGGTAGTCTTAAATCCGGTCAGATGAGTTCCTCCCTCTGCATTGTAGATATTATTGCAGAATCCGAGAACGTTCTCACGGAACTCATTGGTAAACTGAAAAGCAACCTCCACCTGGATCCCGTCTGCCTCTCCTTTAAAATAAACCGGATCATGGAGAGGCTGTGCATTCTTGTTAAGGTCACGGATAAAGCCTACGATCCCCTCCGGCTCATGATACTCGATATCCTCGGGAGTGTCCCCTCTTCGATCCTCAAAATGGATGGTAAGCTCCGGATTCAGATAGGCAGTCTCATGAAGACGGCTCTTTACATCCGCTGCTCCAAATCTTGTTTTCTCAAAAATCTCCGGATCCGGAAGGAAATTCACACAGGTTCCGGTACCTCTGGTCTTCCCTAATTTGGGGAGCAGTCCTGCTTCCAGTTCAATGGTAGGGATTCCTCTCTCATAGTGGTCATGATGTATATAACCATCACGACTGATCTTAATATCCAGATACGTAGATAATGCGTTCACTACGGAAGACCCTACACCATGAAGTCCGCCGCTTGTCTTATATGCGGAATTGTCAAACTTACCGCCTGCATGAAGGGTTGTAAAAACAAGACGCTCCGCAGATATTCCCTTGGCATGCATATCCACCGGGATCCCTCGTCCATTATCCTCTACTGTACAGGAACCGTCCTTCTCAAGAACTACATGGATACGGCTGCAGTACCCTGCAAGGTGCTCATCCACCGCATTGTCTACGATCTCATATATCAGATGGTTCAGTCCCTTTCTGGATACGCTTCCGATGTACATACCGGGGCGCTTTCGCACGGCCTCGAGGCCCTCCAGGACAGAGATACTGCCCGCATCATAAGTGTCTTTTTTTGCCATTCCACTGATTCCTTTCTTTTTTATATTCGAACATTTGTTTGCATTATACTCAAAATATATGTACTTGTAAAGTCCACATGATCATCTTTTTTCTGCAATTTTTCCAAAAGATACGCGTGGCAGTTCAAGGAACCGGTCTTCCGAAAAATCGCTTTCTTCAGCCGCCACAGCCTATCTATTCTATCAAAAGTAACTGTAAACTTCAAGCAATTTGTGTCTGCCTGAATACAACAGGCGGAAAACCCTGCTTTTTATGAAAGCATGTTTTCCGCCTGTTTCTGATCATTTCAGGAAATTTTTTCCAGAAGCTTCTCCTCGCACAGGGGCCTGGAAAAATAATATCCCTGTATCATATCCACACCCCATTTTTCCAGAAGCTTTACCTCCTTTTCGGTCTCAGCGCCTTCTGCGATCACCTTATATCCCATATGCTGCAGGATCATGACAATGCTGCGATAAAAGGTAGCCGTCTGAGGATCGCTGCTGACCCCGGACAAAAGAGAACGGTCCATTTTTACTGCTGAAAACGGGATGCGAAGAACTGCGTTCAGATTTGCATAACCGGAACCGAAATCATCCAGACACATGTGGATCCCCACTTCTGCAAAATCATCAATGGCTGTGCAGAAGCTTTCGCTGTATTCGGTTGCCACGTTTTCCGTGATCTCAAACTGAAAATATCCCGGATCTAATCCATACCCCTGTATGATCCCGATAAGCACATGGCTGTATCCGGGTTTCATCAGTTCGGAAGGAGAAAGATTGAATTTCACATTCCGGATCTTCTTCATGATATATTCATGTTCTTTTATAAAACGGCAGACCTTGTGAAGCTGAAGGCATCCCACTGCAGAGATCATTCCCTGTTTTTCCGCGATCCCGATAAACACATCCGGCGGGATCATCCCCAGAACAGGATGTTTCAGCCGGCTCAGTGCCTCCAGAGTAATAAAATCCTGGTTTTTTATAGAATATACCGGCTGATAATATACTTCAAACAGATCCTCTTTCACAGCCTTCTGAAGAAAATGCTCCACTTCCTGCTCATAGCGGAAGCCCTCCAGGATCTTGCTGTCCGACTGGATCAGAACCGTATCCTGACGGTTCTGTATCAGAGAGATCATATATTCAATATAGGAAAGAATACTATCCTCTTTTTCCAGTTTTTCCGCATTCATGATCCCGCAGATTGCAGCATGGAACGACACCTTTTCGTTTTCGATAAAAAACGGCTTTTTCAGAAATTCTTCTATGCCGTCTCTGGCTTTTTCATAATCTGTCAGCGAGTCCAGCACTGCCAGAAAGCAATTGCCTGTGATACGAAAGATCTGCACTGAATCCGTGATCTCCTGAAATCCCTTCGCCGCCCGAATCAGCAGCTGATCTCCCACTCTGGTACCGTAGATCCGGTTGATCTGCTTCATATTGCGGGCATCCACAGCAAGCAGATGAAAGCTTTCTTTTCGATAGAGCTTTTCTCCGATCCATTTGTCAAAATACTGTTTGTCAAATAAACCTGTCATACTGTCCGTATATTCACCTGGATTGTTCATAGTAAGATAGATCAGCCAAAGTCCTACAGAAAGTCCGAAGCCGGTAAGCAGTATTCTTTCCACGGCAATCTGGAGAAACAGGCAGGCTGCTTCGATAAACCAAAATCTCCATATGGTGCGCCGTATTTCTTTTTCTGCTGTTTTTCCATAAAGTAACATAAATGCAACGATCACCAGCATAAAAAAGAATACATATCCATAGAGCAGAAAATGAAAACTTCCCCGGATAAATCTACCTTCCTGGTCAAAATAAAAAAGCCATCCCGTCCGTAAGTTTGCTGTAACTGCCAGCAGCATTGCAGCCGGCAGGACCACCCAGCCGGTCTTCAGCCATTTATACTTCTCCTTCTGTCTTCCGGTGACGATCCGAATGTAGCAGAAAAGCCCGTAGGTAAGTATGACATCGCAGAAATAATAGAGCGTCAGGACCAGCGCTGACATTCTGCAGCCTTCGCTGCTGCCACCTCCCGCGATCACCGCACTCAGCATATCCAGCAACACGTAAACGCCGCTGAAAGCCAGAAAACATACAAAATTCCTGTTTTCCGCATTGTTCAGTCTTTTATGAGAAAAATAATGTATCGCAATCATCGTCACCAGAACAAGGGATGTGATCTGAAAACAGTTAATATACTCCATTTTTCAAATCCCCCTTCTTTTTGTTCTCATAAAGCTTCCTGTCTGCCTCATATTTCCATTCTCCCATGGATTTCAGAGAGCCATCCTTATTTCGCAGATGGCTGCATCCCAGGGACAACGAAAAACGATGTCTGCATCCTCTCCCGATATTCCGGAGTTCTTCTTTCAGGCGTTCCTGCCAGAATTCGTCCGGTACTTCCGGATCATAGACCAGAACCGCAAATTCATCCCCGCCGATGCGGTAGCAGGTTCCTTTTTCCCGGAAAACGTTCTCCACACATCTGGCCGAGATCACCACCATCTCGTCTCCTGCAGCCCGTCCGTATTCTTCGTTGATCACGCGAAGCTGATCGATATCGATATACATAAGAAGGATATCCCGGTATCTGCCCATATCTGCGGAAATACTTTCCAGTTTTTTCTCAAAATTGGCTCTCGTCTCAAGTCCTGTCATCCCATCCTCTCTGGACAGTCGTTCGTAAGCCTGGGATTCCAGACGGTAACGGACGTTGTCTGCCATCATCATGACTGCGTCTGCAATGACCAGCACAAGAAACACAAGATTTCCCAATTCAAAAATGGATCCATAGTAGGAAATCTCGAACAGCCAGTACAGGATCAGCGCTATGATACCGCTTGCTCCCACGATGATATATGCAATGAGAAGCAGATGTATCTCACGCTGTTTATGCTTCCGGTACTCTCGGATCAGAAGTACCGCTGATATCAGGACCCACACAAACAGCAGGATATGTGTTACAAACAGCATATCCTTAAATTCAAAGGCTCCCAGGATCACCAGAACTCCCTGTAAAACAGCATTCAGATAAAATGTAAAGATTCCAAGATCCAGGAGCCTGTATTTTTTCATGTTTCCGATATTCTGTAAAAAACGCAGCATCGGAACTGCCAGCAGCATGAACATATAAAAAGAAATGAGACATAATACTTCGGGGCATCTGCTGTAGCTTTGTACCAGTGATGAGTCCGTCACCAGCCAGATACTGCACATCATAAGGAACAGTGCCACATCCCGGAACCGTCTGTCCGGCATCTGCCTTATTCTCATATAGATGCAGATGCACAGGGCGATCATACTTAATACGATCATGATCGTTGCCGCCCCTAAAGGAATGGCTGCTTTTCTGATCTGATACCAGGCTATTGCACTTCCGGTTCCTATGCATACCGGCTCTATAACATATTTTCCTCTCTGAGGCGCAGAATAGCTGAACGTCAGGACTTTTCCCTCTGTGTCATTACCCAGAGCGGCGATGCACTGCACCTTGGAACGCATCTGCACATTTTTGGAAAACATGGCCTCCTTATATTCATACAGGATCTTTCCATTCAGGCGTATCACCAGATCGTACTGGGCTCCTGTAGAAACCACGGTCATTCCTCTGCTTTCCGCTCCCAGACTTTCATTGTACAGGATCAGCTTTTCACCTGTTTTTGCCGGAATTTCCGCAGGCAGGGTGATCTCCTGTTTTTTTCCGTCTTTTATGTAGTACCATCCTTTGTTAAGAAGCTGTACACTGTCCTGCTTCTGGATCAGCCCCCCTGTGTGGATCGCCGCAAAGATCGCGCCAAAAACCAGCAGCACCACAACAAAAAGAAAGAATTCTCCCTTCCATATCAAATTTTTCTTTTTTCTGTAATCCATACTCTTCCTCTTTATATTTTTTTATTCCATTTCGTTTTGTATCTATCATATCATCAATCGATTTTTCCGTCAAAAAAATTGTCAAAAAACAGGGTGAAAATTTTTTTCAAAAAAAGAAAAAAAGTGCTTGCATTTTGTAAGAAAGTATTATATACTAACGAAGTCGGTTGCGGGAAACAACAGAAATCAAGAGCAAGCGACACAAATGAATATGGCCAGTTGGTCAAGGGGTTAAGACGCCGCCCTCTCACGGCGGAAACACGGGTTCGATTCCCGTACTGGCTATCAGCTGAAAGCAGTTAGGATTTTATTCTGACTGCTTTTTTTGTGATTGTTATACTTCACTTTTTCCTGTTATCGCTATCAAACGTTGCTCTGAACATTGCATATAAAAATTTCGTTCTTCCTGTTTATCTGTTTTCTGTATTTTCACATATATTATTTTGCATTTCTTTCTCTTCTGTTTTATAATTTCCCCTGAAAATACTTAAGATAAGGGGCGACTTCTCATGCATCACAAACGTTCTTTTCGCAGAAAGCTGCAGACATTTTTTCTTTCTCTGCTGCTTGTTCTGCTAACAGTCGCAGAAGTTCCCTCTGCTGCTTACACAGCCGAGGCTGCTTCTGCTGACACAACAATGGCTGTACACTTTCTGGATGTAGGGCAGGGGCTTTCGATCCTGGTCCAGTCACAGGGGCAGAATCTCCTGTATGACGGCGGTGACCGAGGACATTCCAGTTTCGTGGTTTCCTATCTGCAGAAACAGAATATTTCCATCATTGACTATATGATCTCCTCCCATTATGACGAGGACCATGTGGCTGGTCTTGTAGGATGCCTGGACAGCTTTTCCGTAAAAAATGTGATCGGTGCAGATTATGTACAGGATACAAAGATCTATCAATCTTTTGAAAACAGTGTTGCCGCTCAGGGATTAACTGTGCAGCATCCGGAGCCCGGAACGGATTTTACTTTCGGAGGCGGGAAATTTACGGTGCTTTCTCCTCAATCGATCAGCAGCAACGATAACGACAATTCTGTTGCGATCCGGCTGGAAAACGGAAATAACCATTTTCTTTTTACTGGGGATGCAGAATCTGCCGGGGAGGAAGCGATCTGTGATCTGGGACTTGATCTTTCCTGCGATGTGATTGTTCCGGGACATCACGGTTCTGCCACTGCCACCACCTGGGATCTGCTCCAGCAGACTGTTCCGGAATATGCAGTGATCAGCTGCGGCGCCGGTAATTCCTACGGACATCCTCATAAGGATACCATGGATAAGCTTGCGGATATGGGAATACAGGTATTTCGTACTGATGAGCAGGGTACGGTGATCGCAGTCAGCGACGGAAGCAATATCCAGTGGAACCAGAGTCCCTGTAATGATTATTCTGCTGGAGATGAATCGGATACCGGCACACAGCCTTCCTCCGCTTATAAGGATTCCGGTGTGTCCGGCTATGGATCTTCTGATTCGACTGCTGCAGATCCTCAGACCGGAGTGCAGGCCGATCCAGAGCCAGTGGGTGATATGGTCTGGATCTCCGCTACCGGAAGCAAGTACCACCGGATCCCTAACTGCGGAAATATGAATCCGGATAATGCCACAGAAATGACACGCTCCCAGGCCGAAGCTGCAGGGTATAAAGCCTGCAAGAAGTGTTATTAGAAACGCCCGCATGCTGTCAGGTTTTCTGAATATCATGCAGTATTGACGTAATATGGATAATCTTTGAGAACATTATTTAAGGACAGCTGTATCATAAATTGATATGACAGGCTGTCCTTTTCTTTTACTATTTTATAATATCCTCCGCCGGTTCAGCCGGTACGAAAACTCTCTTCTTTTCTTTTTTCTCCTTTTTTGCTGCCTTTGCCCGCTCGGTAGCCTCCCTGCAGAATTCCATCTGGGAATTTATCAGCGTTTTGCCACGTTTGTCCTGCTTCTCATACAAACCGGAGGGCTGCAGGATATGTGCTTTTACATTGTCACGGAATTCCAGATCCAGCACATGCATGATCTCTTCCTTGATCCGCTCATCTTCCACAGGGAAAACAATCTCCACACGACGGTCAAGGTTACGTGGCATCCAGTCCGCACTTCCCATATAGATTTCATCGGAACCGCCATTGCGGAAATAGAAAATACGGCTGTGCTCCAGGAAATTACCGACGATCGAACGCACGTGGATATTTTCGCTGATACCCGGAATGCCCACCTTCAGGCAGCAGATGCCGCGGATCAGAAGATCGATCCTGACACCACAGGAAGAAGCATAATACAGCGCTGCAATGATCTCAGGGTCACACAGAGAATTCATCTTTGCCGCAATGTGAGCCTCTTCTCCCTTTTTCGCATGCTCCGCTTCTCTTTCGATCATTTTTACAAAACGGTCCTTCATCCAGATTGGTGCAACGATCAGGCGATTCCAGCGCTTCGGCTCGGAATATCCGGAAAGCATATTGAACACAGCAGTTGCATCCTCTCCAAACCGTTCATCACAGGTAAATATACCACAGTCTGTATAAAGCTTGGCTGTGGAATCGTTATAGTTTCCGGTTGCCAGATGCACATATCTGCGAATCCCGTTTTCTTCTCTTCTCACAACAAGAGTGATCTTACTGTGTGTTTTCAGGCCCACCAGACCATAGATCACATGACAGCCTGCCTTTTCCAGCATTTTTGCCCAGACGATATTGTTTTCCTCATCAAAACGTGCTTTCAGCTCTACAAGAACGGAAACCTGCTTGCCGTTTTCTGCGGCTTGAGCAAGTGCCGCGATGATGGGTGAATTGCCGCTGACGCGATACAGGGTCTGCTTGATTGCCAGTACATCCGGGTCCTTTGCCGCCTGACGCACAAAATCCACCACCGGATCAAAGCTCATATACGGATGATGCAGGAACACATCACCCTCCCTGATCACCTGGAAAATATCTTTATCATTCTGAAATGCAGGCACTGCTGCCGGTTTGTATTTCGGTTCCTTGAACTGCTCGTATCCGTCAATACCATAAACCTTCATCAGCATGGTCAGATCCAGCGGTCCGTTGATAAAAAAGATATCATCTCCATGAACCTGAAACTCCATTTTCAGAATATCCAGAAGCCGCGGATCCATCTTATCTTCCACTTCCAGGCGGATCACCTCTCCCCACTGGCGCTTTTTCAGCTGTTTCTGGATCTCAACCAGAAGATCCTCTGCCTCATCCTCGTCAATAGGAAGATCCGCATTACGCATGATCCTGTACGGATGGGCACAGATCACATCATAGCTTAAGAACAGCTTGTCGATGTTGCGCTCAATGATCTGTTCCAGAAGTGTTACGGTTGTATGGCCTTTTTTCTCAGATGGAATGATCACTACTCTCGGAAGTACAGAAGGCACCTGTACAGTGGCAAAATCAATCTCTTCTTTTCCTTTTTTGGTATCTTTTTTGGAAAGAAGTGCTCCGATATTCAACGTTTTATTACGGATCAGAGGAAACGGTCTGGAAGAATCCATTGCCATTGGTGTCAGGACCGGATATACATTGTCTTCAAAATACTGATCCACAAATTCTTTCTGCTTCTCGGAAAATGCCTCGTGCTCAAAGATCACATGAAGTCCTGCTTTTTCAAGCGCAGGGACCAGAGACCGGTTTAATGTACTGTACTGTACGTGAACAAGATCATGTGTCTGCCGGCTGATGGCTTTCAGCTGTTCCTTGGCTGTCATTCCTGCAATATCTGTTTTTTTGTACCCTGCATGAACCTGATCCTTCAGGGATGCAACACGGACCATATAAAATTCATCCAGATTGGATGAGGTGATACTCAAAAATTTCAGTCTCTCAAACAGAGGTAGATTTTTGTCTCTGGCTTCACTGAGCACACGATCATCAAATTTGATCCAGCTCAGTTCTCTGTTTACAAAATATTCCGGTTTGTCAAATTCCTTAAATTTCATACAAAAACCTCCTCCGTTATCTTCTTCCCTTCCGTCTCATTACAAGCCGGATTCCAAACACCTCTTCAAAAAATTCCTTTTTATCTTTCAGAAGCCCCAGCTCCAGAGAAACATCCCTTGCGGAATCCACCACCAGGTAAAGGATCCTGTCTTTTAAGGTTACATTAAGCGCTTTTACCTTCTGGTAATGGCTTCTGTCCATAGCATTGGCCAGGCGGAGAATCGCGGTCAGCTTCGCAGTCAGGAGATAATTTTCCCTGCTCATGGATGTTTCACGGTTGATCTCTTTGTAGCAGCCGAATTCTCTGGTATTGTACCTCACCGCACTAGCGATCACCTGCCGCTCCTCTGTGGAAAGACCTATGATCTCCGTAGCCATGATGATCCGGTAAGAGCATTCTGCCACCTCACTCATACTGATATATTTTCCGCAGTCATGAAGAAGAACTGCGATCTGCAGAAGAAGCCGTTCACGTTTTCCCATGCCGTGGATCTTCCTTGTGCTGTCAAAAATATCCAGTGCCACATCGGTAGTTCCTGCAATGTGGTTCTTTCCGCTGGAATACCTTTTGGCAATGTTCCTGGATGCCACCAGGATATCATTTTCAAAATTATGTACACTTTTCAGATATTTGTTTTTTTCCGCATAGTCATAGGCAATCCCGTCCAGAAGAGAAACACCCGGGATCCAGAGTGCTTCTGCCTGAAAGATTTCTATAAAATTTCGGATGATAACCATGTTCGGCACGATCAGAGACGCATATTCCGGTTCCAACTCCATGGATTCGGCAAGGTCATGATCGGACATGGTTACAATGGTCTCGTATTTCTTCAGGAATTCCTCCTTTGTGATGATATTCTCTCCGGATCTGTCCTGAAAGATCGTATCTGTGAGAAAATCTCCCATCAGGATCAGATTGGAGATTTCCTTGTCCTTAAGATAAAGACGTTGAAAGCTTATCAGATCATTTCGGATAAATTCCTCTATCAGCCGGTCATAATGTGGAGTTGTTTTCTCCAGTTCTTTCAGACGTTCGCGGATACGAAGACTTCCCATACGGATACTCTGGGTCAGCACCAGAGCATCTTTATCAAAGAGAGAGATCTGCAGATTTCCTCCTCCGATATCCAGGATCGCCGTCCCCTTCTGAATAGCCTTTTTGAAGCCGGATTCAATGGCAGCAATGGATTTATATCCCAGAAAATGCTGTTCCGCATTACTCAGGATCTCTACCCGGATACCAGTTCTCTGATAGATCTGCTCCAGGATGATCACCGGATTTTCCAGCTCACGGAGAGAGCTTGTTGCACACGCACGCCAGCTTTCTACCCCAAATTCAGCCATCATGCGTTTAAAATCATTAAGGATCTCGCAGAGCTCATCTACAGTCTCCATCTCTAGCCGTCCTGCAGCATAAGTTCCACGGCCCAGCTCCAGCTGGTAACGGACATCATTGATCTCCCGGAAGCCGATCCGCTTTGACATTTCAAAGATCTTCATACTGACTTCATAGGAGCCTATATCAATTGCTGCAAAGGTTGTCACCGCCATAGTTTTTCATCCTTTCCCCCAATACACAGGTAAACTATTTCTTTTTTTCTTCCTCTGTTCCCACAATGTAATCAATAAACTGCTGCGCTGCACGTCCGGTCAGTCCGCCGTGAGAGATCTCCCACTGGTTGGCTTTCAGAAGAAGCTCCTCCTCCGGCATGGTAACTCCATAACGGGCTGCCAGTGTGCGGACGATCTCCTGGAACTGTTTTTTGTCCGGTTTGCCAAAGTAGATACGGACGCCAAAGCGATATACCAGTGAAAGCTTCTCCTGCACGGTGTCGGAGGAATGCAGATCATTGTCATCTGCGATCTCCAGCTTATCTGTGGCACGCTCACGGACAAGATTACGCCGGTTGCTTGTGGCATAGATCAGGACATTGTCCGGTTTTTTCTCAAGACCGCCCTCGATCACGGCTTTCAGGTATTTATATTCAATCTCAAATTCCTCAAAGGAAAGATCATCCATATAAATGATAAAACGATAGTTACGGTTTTTAATCTGGGCGATGACTTCATTAAGATCCTGGAACTGATGCTTATAGGCCTCAATGATACGAAGTCCCTGATCATAATACTGGTTCAGGATTCCCTTGATACTGGAAGATTTACCGGTTCCCGCATCACCAAAGAGCAGACAGTTGTTCGCCTTTCTCCCCTGTACAAATGCCTCTGTATTATCAATGAGCTTTTTCTTGGCGATCTCATATCCTACCAGATCATCGATCTTCACATGTGCGATCCTTGTGATAGGCTGGATCTCCACCTTTCCCTCCTCATCGTGGCCGATACGGAATGCCTTATGGAGACCAAGCTTGCCAACACCGAAATCTTTATAGAAGGATACCATATCATCCATAAATTCTTCGGTTGTGGTGGCTGCTGCCAGGGTTTTGCTCATCTGACAGATACGGTCACGGATCCTGGTATTAAAGAGCTTGCTGTTCTCATCCGGTGTCTGGTAATCACAGATCACCCTGCAGCATACAGTTCCGAACACTTTATCAAAGACCGTGATGTCAAAATCATACAATTCCTTGAAAATCTGGAAATCATTTTTTGCCAGGTCGTTAATGCTGCCCTTGATTGCTCCTCGTATCTCGCTTGCCATACTGAAAGCGTTCTCATGATTTACCAGAAGGAAGGTAAGATATGTATGCCAGATATTTCCAGAAAAACCGTACATTCCTGCCAGCTCCACCAGCCCGTTGACACTTTTGAAAAACTGGTCTTCTCTTGCCTTGAGTGCTTCTTCATCTGCTTCATAAAGATTAATAAGTTCTGTCATATCGTCCAGTATCTCACCGTTTGAAAATCCACGGTAAAGGATACATTCCTGAATTCTTGCCAACATAATAATTTAACTCCTCTGTATCTTAATAATTTCCAAGAACACGGAGAACATTCGCCTCCGCCTCGATTCCTCTTAACGCATTCTCCACAGCGCTTTCGCCAAGTTTCCCTGTGAAATCCACGAAAAAACGGTATTCCCAGGATTTTCCCGGAATCGGACGGGATTCAATTTTGGTCATGTTCAGTCCGTTGTAGATAATATGGGAAAGCATGTTGTAAAGAGTTCCGCTTTCATGAGGCAGCTCAAAACAGATGCTGATCTTCCCGGCCTTTTCCTCGTATTCCGGTTTCCTGCTTACAATAATAAAACGTGTAGAGTTTGCTTTTTCTCTGCAGATATTTTCTGCAAGGACCTTCAGACCGAATACCTCACCAGCCTCACGGCTTGCGATAGCTGCCACGCCTTTGTCCCCCACCTCACTGACCTTTTTGGCCGCGCCTGCGGTGTTTTCCACTTCCTTCTTTTTCCAGGAAGGGTTTTCCTCCAGAAATGCCTTGCACTGGGCAAGCCCCTGAGGATGAGAGCAGACTTCCCTGATATCCCCTATCTGTGCATCCGGCATGCCCAGAAGCACATGATCCACACGGATGATCTGCTCGCCTACGATATACAGCTTGTACTCCATAAGAAGGTCATAGATATCAGCCACGATACCTGCAGTAGAATTCTCAATAGGAAGTACCGCATAATCGGCCTTGCCATGGGTTACATCCTCCATAGCTGTCCTCCATGTTTTTACATGGTAGCTTTCGATATTTTTCCCAAAGTACTGCCGCATAGCCGCATAGCTGTAAGCTCCCTCTACACCCTGGAACACAACCGTTGCGTTTTCAAGGGGAACATGCTTCACAGTTGTGAAATTGCGCTCTCCGTAAATCCCATGCTCTGTCAACAGCTGGTACTGTCTCTTACGGCTGATGGCCATGATCTGACGGAAAAGCTCCTGCACGCCGAGGCTGTTAAAGTCCCCGTGGGCCTTGTTTTTCAGCGTATGGATCTTCTGGCTCTCACGTGCCGGATCCAGTACCTGCTTACCGGTTTTTATTTTATATTCAGCGACTTCCTCACTCACCTTCATTCGTTTTTCAAAGAGACGTACGATCTCACTGTCGATCTCATCGATCTCGTCTCTGTATCTTTCCAAATCCGTCATTGGTTTCCTCCGTTATGTTTCCTGATAATTTCTGTAAGATCCCCCAGGAACGCCAGGGAACCAAAAGCAATGATCACATCCTCTTTTCCTGCCAGCTGATAGGCCTCTGCCACTGCGGCTTCGATGTTGTCAAAGGGCCTTACATCAGAATGAAATTCCCGCACCGCATCTGCCAGCTCCTGCGGGGTCAGAGCCCTGGGGTTATCCGGTGCCGCAATCGTCAGGATGGTATCTGCGTATTTTTCTGTTTTCCGGATGACCTTGCGGTAATCCTTGTCACGGAACATTCCCATGATGTAGATGATCCTTTTTCCCTTAAAATACCGTTCAATGGATGCAGCCAGCATGTCTGCCGCTGCAGGGTTATGAGCTCCATCAACCACAAAATCCGGTTCTGTCCCGAGAAGTGCAAATCTTCCCGGCCAGGTGGTACGTTTCAATCCATCCTGTCTCTGGACCAGTGTTGTGGAATATCCTTGTTCATTCAGGATTTCCAGTGCCCGGAGCGCTGCCACCGCATTTTCCTTCTGATAGGCACCTGCCAGGGATATTGTATATTTTTCTCCTTTATAAAGAAAGGTCTGGCCAGTTATGGATGCTTCCAGTACCTCTGCGCTGTCCTGGTCTACTGCCTCGTATGGCACATTCTGTTCTGCGCATATTCTTCGTATGACCGCCTCTGCCTCCGGCTGCTGCTTTACAGTTACCATATGACTGTTCGGTTTAATGATGCCGGCCTTTTTTTCTGCTATCTCGCCCAGGGTATTTCCAAGAAATGCCGTATGATCCATACTGATGGATACCAGAATGGAAAGAACTGTAGTACTTATAATGTTGGTGGCATCCAGATCACCGCCCATACCAACTTCCATTAATACCAGATCGCATTTCTCATCCCGAAAATAAAGAAATGCGGCTGCAGTTTCAATTTCAAATACTGACGGATGCGGTTTTCCCTCTTTTACGATCTCATCGATCACCTCCGCGATCCTTGTCACATATGCTGCAAATTTCTCTCTGCTGACAGGTTCTCCGTTAACCTCCATCCTCTCTCTGTAGGAATAGACCGCCGGGGAAATATATCTTCCGACCCGGTAACCTGCACCTGATAAAGCGGAATACAGATATGCGATCACAGAACCCTTTCCGTTAGTTCCCGCTACATGAACATACTTCAGTTCATCCTGGGGATCTCCAAGCCGCCTCATCAGTTCTCTCATATTTTCCAGTCCCAGAACAATTCCCTTTTTCAGTTCCGCAGCTCTGATGTAGGCACGACTTTCTTCATAATTCATCGTCTGTTTTCTCCTTCCGCATGTGTTGATGATCCATTACTGCTTTTTCACTTTGCAGTAATAATTTTGTTCATTATAACCCACGTGTATATTTTTTTCAAGGCAGGGAAGGCTATTAAAGACGCTTTTCCACGTTAAATATATTTAAAGTCCAGGCGGATATTCGCAGCCCCGCAGGGGACTTTCTTAATTCAGTTAAACTGACATTTTCCGGAAAGCGCAGGATTTCTGCTGATGAGAAGGAGCTTTAAAATGCAAAAGAAGGATTTTTTTCTGTGCGGTTTTACAGGCTGGTGTCTGGAGATCTTATGGACAGGACTGCACTCTCTTGTCACCGGACATTTTACTATGATGGGCAAAACCTCTCTTCTGATGTTCCCTGTTTACGGACTTGCAGCACTGATCCGTCCGGCTTACTACAAGCTTGCCCGCTTTCCGGTTATGGTACGGGGGATCATTTACAGCTGCGGGATTTTTTTCGTGGAATTTTTAAGCGGATCTTTTTTTCAGAAGCTTCACATCTGTCCCTGGGATTATTCTCATGTTCCGCTTCAGTATAAAGGAGTGATCCGGCTGGACTATGCTCCTCTGTGGTTTTTTACCGGTCTCTTTTTCGAATGGCTTCTTCGACAAAATCCTCGGAAAGTCTCTTGAAAATCTCACAGTTATATTATATGATAACTGGAAGGAATCTTATTTCCAGTAAATAATTGGAGGTACAACATGAGACATTTAATGAGTCCATTGGATTTCTCGGTTGAAGAGCTTGATAAGCTTCTGAATCTCGCCGACGACATCGGGAAAAATCCAAAAAAGTATGCGCATACCTGTGATGATAAAAGGCTTGCGACATTGTTTTACGAACCAAGTACACGTACACGTTTAAGTTTCGAAGCAGCCATGATGAATCTTGGAGGAAAGGTTCTCGGTTTTTCTTCTGCTGATTCCAGCTCCGCATCCAAAGGCGAAAGCGTTGCCGATACTATTCGCGTTGTTTCCTGTTATGCAGATATCTGTGCTATGCGTCATCCGAAAGAGGGTGCTCCGCTTGTAGCTTCTATGTCATCCAATATTCCGGTGATCAATGCCGGTGATGGCGGCCACCAGCATCCTACCCAGACATTAACCGATCTTTTAACTATCCGCTCCCTGAAGGGCAGACTTGACAATATTACCATCGGCCTCTGCGGTGACCTGAAATTCGGCCGTACCGTTCACTCTCTGATCGAGGCTCTGGTCCGTTATGAAAATGTGAAATTTGTTCTGATCTCTCCGGAGGAGCTTCGTATTCCAAGCTATATCCGTGAGGATGTTCTGAAACGCAACAATGTCGAGTTTGTCGAGGAGGAACGTCTGGAGGATGCACTTCCGGATCTGGATATCCTGTACATGACCCGTGTTCAGAAGGAACGTTTCTTCAACGAAGAGGATTATGTCCGCATGAAAGATTTCTATGTTCTGGACAAACAGAAAATGGAGCTTGCACCGAAGGATATGTATGTCCTCCACCCACTCCCACGTGTTAACGAGATTTCTGTTGAAGTGGATTCTGATCCACGTGCCGCTTATTTCAAACAGGTCCAGTATGGTGTGTATGTCCGTATGGCCCTGATTCTTACATTACTGGAGGTGGAACTGCCATGTTAAACGTAGGTGCTCTTCGTGAGGGTTATGTTCTGGATCATATCAAAGCCGGCAAGGCAATGACGATCTATCATGACCTGAAGCTGGATAAGCTGGACTGTACGGTTGCTATCATCAAAAATGCCCGCAGCCAGAAAATGGGAAAAAAGGATATCATCAAGGTTGAATGCCCCATCGAGGATCTGGATCTGGATATCCTTGGTTTTATCGATCATAATATTACCGTAAATATCATCAAGGACGAAAAGATCGTTGCAAAGAAAGAGCTGAAGCTGCCGAAGCAGGTTGTGAACGTGATCAAGTGCAAGAATCCTCGCTGCATTACTTCCATCGAGCAGGGACTGGATCAGATTTTTGTTCTTGCAGATGAAGAGAATGAGGTTTACCGGTGTAAGTATTGCGAGGAGAAATATAGAGGTAAACGGAATAAATAGAGTTCATATGAGCATGATTAACAAACGGACGCGTCCGGTCCCCACGTCGATATTTGGCTGTTTCGGAGCCTAGTAATACTAAGCCTGCGAAAGACTGCTAAAAACATTTTCCAAAATCATGAACTCGCTCCTGACGTCGCTCAGACAGCATGATTTTGAAAAATAACGCAGTCTCCCGCAGACCAAGTATTACTACGGCTCCTGCAAAGGCCTAAATATCGACGTGGGGACCGGGCGCTGTGTTTTCATAGAAAAGTTTTTTCACAAAAAAGCAACTGATATTTCACAGATCAGATCTGCAAAATACAGTTGCTTTTATTATGTGCTTATTATCATACACAGTCAGACCGATAAGCCGGGTTATGTCGTTGGGTGATCATCTATCTAGGCCTTCCGTTGCCAGAAGGCTCCAGCGACCTACCTGAAAGCACGACGGGCCGCCGTATGGCTTTCTTCTCGGTCTTGCTTCGAATGGAGTTTACATGTGCCCGCTCTGTTACCACAGCGGCGGTAGTCTCTTACACTGCCTTTCCACCCTTACCCCGCAAAACGGGGCGGTTTATTTCTGTTGCACTGGTCTGGGAGTTACCTCCACCGGACGTTATCCGGCATCCTGCCCTGTGAAGCCCGGACTTTCCTCGTCTGGACCCTTTCGTCTGTCCAGCCGCGATCACCTGGCCTGGCTGCGCACCTGCTATTTTAACACAGGTGTATAGACTTGTAAAGTTGGAATTTTCTTGGTCTCCTATGTCTTTTACATGGAAATCCATCCAAATGCATTTGCCACAGAACTGAAAAGAATGATTGCCGCAAAGATTGGGCAAAGATACTGGATCATAAAATTAAAGATTCTTTTTCTGCGGAAAGTACCACCTTCCTGCAGTACTTCCTCTTCAATCTTCTTTGTGCCAACTACTCTGGATATCAGAAGACAGGTAGCAATCGCTGCAATCGGCATCATGACAGAGTTCGTCAGGAAATCAAAGAAATCAAGGAACTGCATTCCAATGATCTTAACACACGCCAAAGGACCATAGCCAAGAGAAGAAAGACTTCCGAGAACAACCATGATAATTCCGACAAATACTGTCGCCTTCTTGCGCCCCCATTTCAGTTCATCCTGAAAAGTAGATACTGCACTCTCAGTCAGCGCAATAGAACTGGTCAGAGCTGCACAGAGAACCAATACAAAAAACAGGATTCCAACCAGAGTTCCAAATCCCATGCTTGCGAATACCTTCGGAATCGTAATAAACATCAGTGCCGGTCCCGCCTGTAACGTATCTGGATTTCCACCGGAGAATGCAAACACAGCCGGAATGATCATCAGACCTGCCATCATTGCGATCGCTGTGTCAAAAATTTCTACATTTTGTGTAGAACCTTCAATAGATACATCCTTTTTCATATAGGAACCAAAAGTTACCAGAATACCCATCGCGATCGACAGAGAATAAAACATCTGTCCCATTGCCGCAACCACTGTCATCCAGGAAAAGTTTTTGATATTTGGTATCAGAAAATATTTCACGCCTTCCAGTGCTCCTGGTCTTGTTACCGAATAAATGACAATGACTATAGACAAGAATACCAGTATCGGCATCATTAATTTGGAAACTCGTTCCACGCCATTCTGCACACCTGCATAAATGATCACCAGCGTAAGCAGTGTAAAAAACAGGAAACAGGTTTCTGTAGAAAATCCATCCGCTATAAAAGCAGAAAAATATCCGTCTTCAGCAAGAGTCTGACTGCCTCCCTTTACATATTCCACCAGGTATTTAATTACCCAGCCACCGATCACGGAATAATACGGCACGATCAGAACCGGTATGATCGCATTGATCCAACCGCCCAAAGACAGCCACTTTGATTTACCAAAAGTTCCAAACGCACCTACCGGACTTTTCTTTGTCATACGTCCCAGAGCTGTCTCTGCCACGATCATAGAATATCCGAAGGTCAATGCCAGAATGATATAGATCAGTAAAAAAATTCCACCGCCGTACTTTGCCGCCAGATAAGGGAATCTCCATATATTCCCAAGCCCTACCGAAGCACCAGCTGCAGACAGTACAAATCCAATCTTCCCGGAAAATGTACTCCTCTCATGTTTATGTTTCTCCATAATTCTTCCTTTCCCGTCACATATTTGTTTTTCATATTCTTTATGTCTTCTCAATTTCCGCTCATATGATAATACCATGCTTTTATCCCTCAGGCAAACAATATATTAAAAAAATACAGAGCCTATATTTCCTGAATTACTGTTCACTCCATTCTCAGTAACACGCTTCGCGATGCACAGAATTTATGCTAATCACATAAATTCGCGCAGTATGACTCGGGTTTTCTGTGACCTTCGCTCACAAAAAACACCTCGCGGAATATTATCAGTAAACAGTAATTTTCCTGTTCTGCATCCCACAACCATACTCTCCGCACATTTTATGTTTTTCCTACCAGCTGGATGCACCAGCCTGGGGGAGAGGATATCGGTTTGGGCTGCTGCGGAGGAGGGGTGATAACTACTTGGGCTGCGGGAGTCGGCGTTATTGCGGCAGGGTCAGCTGTCTGAGCCAACGGCGAGTTCTGGCCCTGCCGCAATGCTTTTAGCCGACTCACGGAGTCCTAGTAGTATCCCCCGACGGAGTCCCTGCCCGGACCGATATCCTCTCCCCCAGGCGTCCGTCGTCCGTCATTCTGCTACCACCACTTTCCCCAGCAGTATCCCCCCTACGCAACCATCCACTCTGACGTTATCGTCCAAACATTCGTTCGTAAATTAATTTCTTACCGGAGCACCAACGTCCACTCCTGCCGATCCACAACCTCACCGATCACCCCAGCCTGCAGACCAGCCTCATCCAGCCGCT
Organism: Blautia sp. aa_0143; assembly: GCF_004167315.1. NCBI lineage: Bacteria > Bacillati > Bacillota > Clostridia > Lachnospirales > Lachnospiraceae > Blautia > Blautia sp. aa_0143. Next base: position 17,632 of record NZ_RCXU01000005.1, on the reverse strand, counting down.
TCATGATCTCCTGCACATCCCTCTCCGGAACCGCCGCCAGCAATCCCCCAGAAGTCTGCGGATCAAACACCAGATCCTCCCGCCAGAGTACCGCCGAACTCTTCACTCCGGTTTTCTCAGCAAACTCCCGGTTCCTGTAAGCCCCACCCGGAAGCAATCCCATAGAAGCAAACTCCTCCACATCCGGAAGCACCGGCAGCTTTTCCGTATCGATCACAACCGTCCGGTCACTGGCCACAGCCATCTCCGTAGCATGTCCCCCAAGACCAAACCCCGTCACATCCGTACAGGCATGAACCTCAAAGTCTTTAAAAACCTCACAGGCGTCCCGGTTCAGTTTCTTCATGGAAGCCAAAACCGCCTTACGTGCACCTTCCGTCACCAGCTCCGCCTTGATCGCCGTATTCACGATCCCCGCACCCAGCGCCTTCGTCAGGATCAGCTTATCCCCTATCTGCGCTCCAAAATTCTTCCAGAACTTCCTCGGATGTACAAAACCCGTCACACTGAGCCCATACTTTGGTGTATCATCCTGGATCGTATGGCCACCGGCAAGAACCGCCCCGGCCTCCATCACCTTATCTGCACCACCACGCAGGATCTCCCCGAGGATCTCCACATCCATATCCTTCGGAAACGCCACAATATTCAAAGCCGTCTTTGGAGTTCCACCCATAGCATACACATCACTCAACGCATTGGCTGCTGCGATCTGCCCGAAATCATAAGGATCATCTGCCACAGGCGTAAAAAAATCCAGTGTCTGGATCAGCGCCAGATCATCACTCACCCGGTAAACTGCAGCATCATCCGAAGTGTCCGTTCCAACCAGAAGATCCGGATCACAGAACTTTGGCAGCCCGCCAAGAACTCCCGCCAGAGTCCCCGGTCCTACCTTAGCTGCACAGCCACAGTTTGGAGCCAGTTTTGTCAGTTGTACTTTTTCTTTCATGATCATTTTCCCTTTCCTTTAAACCCTGTAAATCCCGACATCCATCCGCAGCACCACAGAGGACTTTAACTTTTCCGATTCACACTCAAAAGGCTCCACACACCACAGATCCTATGCACAGAGAAATCCTAATCTTCTCATCTTTGTGCCAACCGATATCTGCACTGCATAGAGCCTTATATCTACATATGGCTTTTTTTATTCATACAATTAATTTATACATTAAAACAACTACCGCCAATAAACTCCCTCAGAAGCGAATTAAACGGAACACCCTCACTGGGCACCGGCACAAAATAATCCAGGAACTTCAAAAGCCGCTTCGCCTCCTGATACTCCGGTTCACTCTTGTCAATTCCAAAAAGCAGCGGTTCCGCATAAACCTTCAGGCAGGCAAGCTCATACACAAGAGCAGAATTAAACATCACATCTGCTTCCTCCTGGAACGGAAAAATATTCTGCTCCTCGCCTCTCCGTACAGAAGGCCACCTTGCAATGGTATCCTTTGCGGAAGTTCCACGTGTACGTGCATCACGGACAATCCGACGGATCAGCCTTCCATCCGTTGTGGGGATCCGGTTATGCTCATCAATGTTCAGCTGTGTCAACGCACTGATATAGATCTTAAACTTACTCTCTTTTGGAAGAGCATAACTCAGCTTGTCATTAAGCCCGTGAATGCCTTCGATGACCAGGATATCATCTTTTCCAAGCTGAAGCTGGTCTCCCCGGTATTCCCTGCATCCGGTCTTGAAATTAAATGTAGGAAGATCCACGGTTTTTCCCGAAAGAAGATTCAGCATATCTTCATTAAACTGCTTCGTGTCAATGGCTTCCAGACACTCATAATTCTTTTCTCCGAATTCATCCAGCGGCGTATGTTCACGATCCACAAAATAGTTATCCACAGCAATGGGATGCGGCTTCAGACCATGAGCAGAAAGCTGAATAGATAATCTGTGAGAAAAACTGGTCTTTCCGGAAGAAGACGGGCCTGCGATCATTACGAACTTTACATTGCCCCTTCTCCGGATCTCCTCGGCAATCGAAGAAATCTTGGCCTCATGGAGTGCCTCCTGGATCAGCATCAGGCTCTGCACACCTTCTCTTGTGATCCGGTCATTGAGATCTCCTACAGTGGCAACATCCAGCTTATCACCCCACTCTTCCGATTCCTTCTGCACATGGAAGATCTTATCCTGGGGTTCAAAAGGCTCCAGCACATCCGGGTTCTTCTGTCTCGGAAGAATCAGCACAAAGCCTTCATCATAAAGCTGCAGATCAAAATACTTCACATAGCCGGTATCTGGTGCCATAAATCCGTAAAAATAATCCTCGAAATTTTCCAGGCTGTAAATATTCACTCTGGAAACCCGCCGATAACGGAACAGCTTTTCTTTATCATACATATGATGCCTGTGGAACATGGAAACGGCATCATCCGTGCTGACACTGCGTTTGCAGATCGGAAGCCTCCGGTCTACCAGTTCCCGCATCCGCACTTTTACCCGGTCAAGAAGCTCCTGATCCAGGGTAGCACTGCCTTTCATGGTAAAATAAAGAGCATTTCCAATAGAATAATGGATCACAACATGATCCACATTCTCTTTTCCAGCTACATCAAAAATTGCCTTCAAAAGAATAAAGATCGCACTTCTCCGATAGGTTTTTCGACCGGCACTGTCCTTTGCGGTTATAAATCCCAGTGTACAGTCATGCTGAAGCTTCTTGTGAAGCTCACGGAGCTTTCCGTTCTCAGTCACAAGGATCACCGGATACTCTGTTTTGCCCTCATAATCCCTTATGATCTCAGAATACGGTGTCATTTTGGGGTATTCCCTTGTTTCTCCGTTTATGGTCACTTTAATCATTGTCTGTTCCATAACGATCCCCTCCACAGGCTTATATATTTATACAGCTGCCCGATTTTTCGGACAGCCATGTGTTTCACAATTCATTTTTCCGAAACGGATAATCGTATTCCGTCCCACTACATATTCATGAATACAAGCACTTTTTGCGATCCGCTTTTACAAAACAGTATATGGATTTTTCACACTGGCGCAGGTTGTCTTAAGCGCAGAGAATGCCTCATTCAGTTCCTTCTCCATAGCTTCCGCAAAAATATACTCCGTACCGTAATGTCCGGCATCTACGATCGCCAGACCATCTGCCATAGTATCGATGGCAGTATGATAATCAATATCTCCGGTCACATATACATCCGCACCGGCGGCCATTACATCACCGATCATACTCTTTCCGCTTCCTGTACAGATTGCCACAGTCTCGATCTTCCGATCCAGATCACCGTAAACCCGCACATCCGGAAGATGATTGCATTCTTTTACATATTTTCCAAACTCACCAAGAGTCATAACATGGGGAAGCTTTCCTACTCTTCCGAACCCTTCCGGCTGCTCCCCGGATTCATCGGTAACTGTAAGCACCCTTGTATCCTGAAGCTTCAGATGATCTGCGCTTAAATCTGCCATTCCGATCACATCATAATTGGTATGCATGGCAAAATACGGGATATCCTCCTTTATCAGACGGAGGATCTTTCTTCCGGTAAAGGTATGATTGTTGATCTTTTTGATTCCGGAAAAGATCATTGGGTGATGGGTAAGGATCATATCCGCACCAGCAGCCACCGCCTCATCCAACACCGGTTCCGTAAGATCCAGCGCAAGAAATACATGGGAAATCTCTTTCTGGTCATCTCCCACCAGCAGTCCCACATTATCCCAGTCCTCCGCAAATTTTTGCGGATGATGCTCATTCAGCCATTCGATCAGTTCATATGCTTTCATATCGTTTCAGAGCTGTATGGATCAGCTCCATTTCCTCCTTTACTTCTGCCAGACGAGTTTTTGCGGAAACAGACTCTGCCCCGGAAAGACCGGCAAGTATTTTCTTACGGATCATTTCCTCCCGTAGAAGATACTCTTTAAGGACCGGGTGACATTTTTTCAGAAGGAGAGGTCCAAACCAGGCCTCTTCCTCTGTGTAAACAGTCTTTTCTCCCGAATTGTTACGTACCGCTTTCATCATAGGATAAAATTTTCCGTCTTCTTTTATCATTTCTTCCCTTACGATCTCCCAGCCGATCTCAGAAAGAAAATGTCGGAAATGAGGAAGGTCCGACTGAGGCTGCAGGATCAGTTCCTGAAACCCCTCCCGGACCTTCGCTCCATCCTTTAATATCCTTTCCATCAGAGGACCACCCATTCCCGCGATCACCAGGGTATCACCTTCTCCCGGCTCAAGCTTCGCAAGCCCGTCGCTCAAACGGGTCTCTATGTAATCTTCAAGGCCATAACGGGTAATATTCTCCCTAGCTCTTGAAAGCGGTCCCGGACGTACATCCATGGCAATGGCTGACGGAACTGTTTTTTCACTGACAAGCCAGATCGACAGATAGCCATGGTCACATCCTACGTCTGCCAGCCGGTTTCCTTTTGTTACCATACCGGCAATGGCACGAAGACGCATGGAAAGCTGTACGGATATATTTTTATCAGTCAAGATAATCCTTCAGCTTGCGGCTGCGGCTGGGATGACGCAGCTTGCGCAGAGCTTTTGCCTCGATCTGACGGATACGCTCTCTTGTGACATTGAACTCTTTACCAACTTCCTCCAGAGTTCTGGCACGTCCGTCGTCCAGTCCGAAACGGAGGCGGAGAACCTTCTGTTCACGGTCAGTAAGCGTACTTAAGACTTCTACCAGCTGCTCCTTCAGAAGTGTAAATGCAGCTGCATCTGCAGGTACCGGAACATTATCATCCTGGATGAAATCGCCAAGATGACTGTCTTCCTCCTCACCGATAGGAGTTTCCAGAGATACCGGCTCCTGAGAGATCTTAAGGATCTCACGTACACGGTCTACCGGCATGTCCATCTCCTCAGCGATTTCCTCCGGCGTAGGTTCACGTCCAAGCTCCTGGAGCAGCTGACGGGAAACACGGATCAGCTTGTTGATGGTCTCAACCATATGCACAGGGATACGGATGGTACGTGCCTGATCCGCAATGGCTCTTGTGATAGCCTGACGGATCCACCAGGTTGCATAGGTACTGAACTTGTAGCCTTTTCTGTAATCAAATTTTTCAACAGCTTTGATAAGGCCAAGATTTCCCTCCTGGATCAGGTCGAGGAACAGCATTCCACGTCCAACATAACGCTTTGCAATGCTGACAACAAGACGGAGATTGGCTTCTGCCAGACGTTTCTTGGCAGCCTCATCCCCCTTTTCCATTCTCTTGGCAAGCTCGATCTCCTCATCCGCACTTAACAGACTGACTTTACCGATCTCTTTCAGGTACATACGGACCGGATCCTCGATGCTGACACCTTCCGGTACAGAGAGGTCGATCTTATCAAGCTCTACCTCTTCTTCATCTTCCATCCCATCCATATCCATATCGTTATCAAGGAGGAGTTCGTCACCGCTGTTTTCTGTGATACGGAGAACGTCCACACCGCTGGCCTCCAGGAAGTCAAAAACCTTCTCCATCTGATCCACTTCCAGTGGAGAGTCCTTGAAAAAGTCGCTGATCTCCTGATATTCCAGCACATTCTTTTTCTTTTTTGCAAGTTCAAGAAGCTCTACAAGTTTCTCGCTGAATTTTGCCATATTCATTTCCATAGGTGCTCTATACCTCCATATAGTGTTTATATTTTATCCTTAATTGAAAGAAATATGCAGCTGCTGCCTCTTTCTTCCAAGGTCTTCCAGTTCTTTTTTGGCTTTTATCAGTTCCTGAAGCCCGGCCATGTCTGACGGGTCCCAGGTACGGTTTTTTTCTTTGAGGCTTTCTTCCTTGATCCGCAACAGCGCATCGGAAAAAGCCCTCTGCTGTTCTCCTTCGTTTTCCAGATGAATGGTGGCATTAAAAAGTGACGCTACTTCTCTCTGTTCCTCGCTGTCTGTAAACGCATTGAGAAGTTTTCCCGGATTGGTCTCCCCTTCTTTATGCTGGTCAAACAGCATCTGGGCCACTTCTTTATACAGCGGCACCACAAAATCTGACGGTGATATATATTTCTCCACCTGTTCAAAGATTCCCGGATAATTCACAAGCCAGGTAAGCATCAGCTTCTGGGCCTTATCTGCGGCGGATTCCTTTTTCTTTGTTTCCGGAGTCCCGGACTTTGGCTGGATCCGTTTCTCTGCAGGCGTTCCCTTCAGAGCCAGCGTGTTGACCCTTTTCCGGATATCCTCCGTGCCCACTCCATAGCGGCCGTATTCCTTTACAATGGCTTCTATATAAAGATTCCTCTCCAGTTCATCAGAAAGCTCCAGAAGCATCCCGGCACACCGCTCAAAAAACTGATTCTGTCCCTGGGGTGCATCCATGGCAAATTCCTGTTCCGCAATATGTACACGGAACATAAAGCTGTCCATGGCCCGGTCCAGACGTTCCTCAAAGGCCTCCGCTCCTTCATTCTTGATGAACTCGTCCGGATCCTTCCAGGGCTTCAGGCTTACTACCCTAGACGTGACTCCCGCCTCCCGCAGGATCGGGATCGCACGAAGGGCCGCCCGGATCCCTGCACCGTCACTGTCATAAAGAAGCAGGACTTCCTTGGTGTAACGTTTCACAAGACTTGCATGTCCAGAGGTCAGTGCAGTTCCAAGCGACGCCACTGCATTGGTAAAGCCTGCCTGATGCATGGCGATCACATCCATATATCCCTCACAGAGGATCAGATAATTCTTCCTGGTGGTCCTGGCCACATTCAGCCCGTAAAGATTCCGACTCTTATCAAAGATCTTCGTCTCCGGTGAATTCAGGTACTTGGGCTTGCCATCTCCCATGACACGACCTCCGAAACCAATGACCCGGTTGTTTACATCCATGATCGGGAAGATCACACGGTTCCAGAACTTATCATACATGCCTCGCCGCTCATCTACATTGAACAGGCCGGATTCCCTGAGAAGTTCATCACTGTAGCCCTTACCCTTAAGATATTTGTACAGATCATCACTATACTTATCCGAATATCCAAGACCGAATTTACGGATGGTTTCCTCGGAAAGACCTCTTCCTGTCAGATATCCGTAAGCCGTCTTTCCGCCTTCTCTCCGGAGCTGATAATAAAAGTACTGTGCTGCCAGCTTGTTGATCTCCAGAAGATTTGCTCTCTGTTCTGCTTTTTCTCTGGCTTCTCTGGAATACTCGATCTTCGGAAGCTCTACCCCTGCCCGGTCAGCCAGATGTGACAGCGCCTCACCAAACGAGTAATTCTCATATTCCATGATAAAATTGTATACGTTTCCTCCTGCCCCGCAGCCAAAGCAGTAATACATCTGCTTGGATGGTGTTACGGAAAAGGAAGGGGTTTTCTCATTATGGAAGGGACACAGCCCAAAATAGGAACTCCCCCTCCGTGTCAGTTTCACATACTGGGATATCACGTCTACAATGTCATTTTTCATTCGGACTTCTTCTATGATGTCATCTGAATAACGCATGCTTATCCCTCTTTTCCATTTAATAGACCTCCCAGGCTCTCGGTATATAGATCTCCCTGAATTTCTCCATGGAATACTGATCCGTCATTCCCGAAATATAATCACATACTGCCTGTTCCTTAGGTACTCCCCGGTATTCCACCAGTTCCCTGTATTCCCGGGACATTGCCTCCGGATGGTCAGTATAATATCCGTACAGTTCACTCAGCATCTGGATCACTTTATCCTCTTCCTTCCTGGCAACCGGATTCTCATAGACATTCCGGAACATCAACGCCCGAAGCTCCATCATCGCCTCAAAAACATCCGGCGACATGGAGATGCTGTCTTTCCCCATACTGTTCTCTATAATATTATGTACGAAAGTATTCAGCCGTTCTCTCGTGGTATAGCCCAGAAAAGTTCTCATTGTGACAGGAATATCATCTTCTGTGATGATCCCTGCCCGCTGGGCATCGTCCATATCATGGTGGATATAGGCAATCTTGTCAGAAAAACGTACCACCTGTCCTTCCAGTGTGAAAGGATTTCCGCTGGTGCGGTGATTCATGATCCCATTGCGGACTTCCCAGGTAAGGTTCAGCCCGTTTCCGTTCTTCTCCAGTACTTCCACGACCCGGACGCTCTGCTTATAGTGTGCAAAGCCACCCGGATGTACCTGATCCAGTGCTCTCTCTCCTGCATGTCCAAAAGGCGTATGCCCCAGATCATGCCCCAGAGCGATTGCTTCCACCAGATCTTCATTTAAGCGAAGTGCCTTGGCAATAGTCCGGGCGATCTGCGATACCTCCAGTGTATGTGTCAGCCTGGTACGGTAATGATCTCCCTGTGGTGCCAGAAACACCTGTGTCTTATCCTTCATACGGCGAAAAGCTTTACAGTGAAGGATCCTGTCTCTGTCTCTCTGATACGTTGTCCGCACATCGCATTCCTCTTCCGGGTGCTCCCGGCCTCTGGTATCTGCGCTGTGAGAAGCATAAGGACTCAAAAGCTCCCGTTCTCTCTGTTCCATGCTCTCTCTGATGTTCATAAGCATTTCCTCCACAGTCTGACAAACAGCGGCGACAAAATACCCTCTGTTAATTATATTCTACACAAAACCACAAATTCCTCTTTTCTGAAAAAATAATTCAAAAAATATTGGAGTTACGGTCTGATCAGCCCTTAAGATGTCCAAAATTATCCTATTGTATATGAAACGAATACAAATATATCACGCAGATCTTCCCATTTCAGCTTCTCACCAGTGCAGGCATGCAATAATTTACTTTCATATAGCCAAAAACAGAGCTGCGATTCACAGCTCTGCCTTAAAGTCATGCGGAAGATGGGACTTGAACCCACACGAGCGCAATGCTCACAAGATCCTTAGTCTTGCTCGTCTGCCAGTTCCGACACTTCCGCATGACCGCATTTCCTTGGGATTTTTTATTTTCTCCCTCGCGACAAGTGATAGTATAGCAAAGTGGATCTTGTATGTCAACACCTTTTTTCAAAAGTTTTCTATTTTTTCGGTTTTTCTGTTATTTTGTCACGATTATCTTTGGTCCGGCACCCTTTGCACGGAGGAGTTTTTTGTATGCACTTACCCTGGAAGCCGGTACTTTAAATCTGCAGTTGGAACGGATCCCCTTAAATGCATTGGCTCCGGTCTTCGCTGTCGTAAGCTTTGTGCTGAAGATCGTTACATTGGAGAGTTTACTGCAGCCGCAGAAGGCTTTCGCACCTACTGTCATTATATTCGCTCCGATTTTCACTGTTGTCAGCTTCTTCGCTCCGGACATTGCAGAGGTGCCAATGGCTGTTACACGAAAGCTCTTTCCACCAATCTTTACTGTCGTCGGGATCGTAAGTGTCTTTCTTGCTGCCTTATCCGTAGCTCCGGTAAAGACTACGGTTCCCTTGCCGGATGTGTCTGCATTGGATATCTTATATTTCAGCCTGCTGACTGTATAGACTGCGTTTTTCTGAACCGTGATCCGGAATTTTTTTGTAACAGAACCGTTATATTTTCCTTTTCCTTTGATCGTAACGGATGCAGTTCCGATGTTTTTATTATTCTTCCAGGTAAGGGTGTAATCCCTTCCGTTTACAAGCTTCTTACCGCCGTAGGTTATGGTGAGTGCCTGGGTCAGCGGCTTTCCGGTAAAGGCCCCGGTCTTAAGTGCGGATATCTTTGTTTTGCTGATATTGGTAACCGCTGCAGTCTGTCCACCAATGGAAACAAATTTCACATCTTTAAAAAATACATGATATAAATTTTCACATTGATGCATTCTCTTTACATATCGTTCCGCTGCCGAGCCTGTATAACCTTCTACTGTAAAACCCCCGGGAATAACTTCCTCTGCACCATTTCCCCTGTTATAACGTATTCCTAATGCCAGTCCACCAATATCTGTAACTGATTTCGGAATACGGATCTTTTTCAGCTTAAGGCAATCATGAAACGCCCCATCTTCGATCTTCGTCAGTCCCTCATGTAAGGTCACACTGGTCAGCCCGGTATTGCAAAATGTATCAGGCTCGATCTGCGTCAGACCGGCAGGTATGTCAATCTTATCCAATGATGTACAATTTCTGAATGCATCTGTCCCTAATTTATTTAACTGAGCCGGAAGCTGGATCTGTGTCAGATTTTCGCAGTTAAAAAATGCACCCTCACCCAGCTCTTTTAATTGAGGCGGAAGCTGTACCTGCTTCAGATTTTTGCAGTTACAAAATGCCCCTCCTCCTATCAGCGTCAGTTTTTCCGGAAGCTGGATATTTCTGAGTCCGGTCTCGAAAAATGCATTCCTTTCTATTTCTGTTACGGAATCCGGTAACGCAATAGAACTCAGCGCACTGCAGCCCCAAAATGCTCCGTCACTGATTTTTTCCAATACTGTATTCTCAAATATCACACCCTCCAGACTGCTGCAATCTCGAAAGGCATCCTCTCCAATAGACCTCACTCCATTTTTTAATGTAACCTTTTTCAGCCCGGTACATTTTCCAAACATATCTCTCGGCACATCCACTGCACCGGATATCACCACACTCTCTATATTTGGCACATCGTAAAAGCATTGCTCCGGCATATTCATGCCTGCATTTCCATGGATTTCCAGTTCCTTAATATATTTTTTCAGATTCCACATGCCCCATCTATCAAAGCCTGTGATCCCATTCCCGATTACAAGCTTATTTACTCTAGAAAAATCGATGCCTGCCTTCTCCAAAGCACTTTCAGATATCTCATTTTTTGTCAACTCCATGTTATTTCCCGTAATGGTCAGTGTTCCATTCCCGTCCAGTACCCACGTAAATTTTCCATCAGAGTATTCTGCGGATGCCTGCACTGCATCCTTCGTTCCATCATCAAAAGCTGCGTTTTCTTCTGCCTGTTCGCATTCCTCCAACGCTTCCTCTTCATCCATTGCCGCTTCCGGAGCCTCCAGTTCTTCCTCTTCCGCAGTACCCTCTGGCGCTTCTTCACCAGGCTCCATTACGCCGGTTTCCGCATTCTCCTGTACGTTGTTCCCGGTATCTGTATCTGTGGTTTCCTGCTCCTCTATGGCAGCTGATCCATCTGTGATCTCTGTTTCCGTCTCTGCAGTATCTTCCGGATCTGAGGATGCAGTATCTCCACTTTCTTCTGCCAAAAATGCTGCTTCCTCACCCTCTGGTTCCATTTCTGCCGCCACTGTCAGCTCTGCCGGAGTCAGCGCCAGGCTTGCCGCTATAAGTACGGCCATGAGCTTTTTTCCTGCACTTTTTCTTCTCATATGACTATGCTCCTTCCATTTTCTTCTATCATAACATATAAACACGATATATTCTATCCGGATTCCTTTTTTACAGATATTTTTAGGTAACAAAAAAACCTGCATCCGTTTCCAGATGCAGGTTTCCTAAATAAAAAATGCGGAAGATGGGACTTGAACCCACACGAGCGCAATGCTCACAAGATCCTTAGTCTTGCTCGTCTGCCAGTTCCGACACTTCCGCATATCGCATTTCTTCGGGATTCTTTATCTTCTCCCTCGCGACAAGTGATAGTATAGCAAAGTGCTTTTTGTATGTCAACAGTTTTTTTCTAAAAAAATCCAAAAATATTTTTTGTTTATACAATTAATACATTTCGTTTAATAACAATCTGAGACAGAGAATCTTTCATCCCAGAATTTATACTCCGACACAGGTTACGCCTCAGTCGTAAAAAGAGCAGCCTCTTCAAAAAGGCCGCCCTTCTGTCTCACTTCTGTTTTCTTCTATATGGATCAGTCAAAAATGATCAGTGCCATAAACACAAGATCTGTGTCGCCTGTATTGGTAAGACCGTGTCCTTTTCCATCTGGTGTGATGGTGATGTCGCCGGCCTTTACCGGGCGTTTCACGCCGTTATCGTCGTACTCGCCTTCGCCGCTTAAGATATAGTAGGTTTCTGTCTCGCCATGATGCTCATGGTATCCCAGAGAACATCCTTTTTCGATGGTAACCTGTGCGTAAAGTCCGCATTTTCCCTTCAGCTCGTCTCCCTCAAGGATGTCTTTGATGATCACATGACCTTTACCGCCGCACATATTTTCTACTCTTCTGATACCCATGATAAAATCCCCTTTCGTGATTGCATAAATTTGTGAAATTTTATGAACACAGGCTTTCTGCGGCCTGTGCCTTACTTCCTGTACAATTATAAATGATATGATAAATTTTCGCAATCCTTATTGTTATTTTCGCAAATTAACTTACAGGCAAATTTTTTCCACTGTTTATTGCTTTTCGCAGCCCTGCCGGGAGCTTCTTTGATTCAGAGCAAGTGGACATTCGCAATTGAAGCAGGATACTTCTTTGATCCGGTTAAAAAACGAAGCAGCTCTTTTTCAAAGACCTACTCCGCAATTTATACTCATATTACAAATTTTTAATTCTCTCAATTGCCTCAAGAGTATTCTCATAGCTTCCGAATGCTGTCAGACGGAAATATCCCTCACCATGTGCACCAAAGCCTGAACCTGGTGTTCCTACGATGTGTGCTTTCTCAAGGAGATAATCAAAGAACTCCCAGGAGGTCATCTGATCCGGTGTTTTCAGCCAGATATATGGAGCATTTTTTCCACCGGACACGGAAAATCCTGCTGCGGAAAGGCCCTCCAGGATCGTCTTTGCATTACGCATGTAATAAGCGATCTGCTCCTTCAGCTGTACTTTTCCCTCCGGAGAGTAAACAGCCTCGCCTGCTCTCTGTACAATGTACGGAGCACCGTTAAACTTGGTTCCGTGGCGTCTTGCCCAGAGACTGTGAAGCTCTACGCCATCACGCACCAGTTCCTTCGGAACAACGGTAAAGCCAAGACGAACGCCTGTAAAGCCAGCATTTTTGGAAAAGCTTCGAAGCTCGATGGCACAGGTTCTTGCACCCTCGCACTCATAAATGCTGTGCGGGACATCCTCCTCAGAAATATATGCCTCATATGCTGCATCATAGATGATCACGCAGCCGTTTTTGTTGGCGTAGTCGACCCACTCCTGAAGAGCTGCCTTTGTGATCGCACCACCGGTGGGATTGTTCGGGAAGCAGAGATAGATCAGATCCGGTACTTCATCTGCCGGGATCTCCGGAAGGAAACCATTCTCCTCTTTGCAGGGCATGTAGATCACACCGTCAAAATTCTCACGCTCTTTGTTATAAAGGCCAGTACGTCCAGCCATAACGTTGGTATCTACATATACAGGATAAACCGGGTCGCAGACCGCAACCTTGTTATCCAGTCCGAAAATCTCCTGGATGTTTCCGGAATCACTTTTTGCTCCATCGGAAACAAAGATCTCATCTGCGCTGATGTCGCAGCCTCTGGACTGATAATCATTTTTTGCAATGGCACTTCTTAAGAACTCATATCCGAGATCCGGAGCATATCCGTGGAAGGTTTCTGCGTGTGCCATCTCGTCTACGGATTTATGAAGGGCATCGATGATCGCCGGTGCAAGGGGCTGTGTCACATCACCGATTCCAAGACTGATCACAGAATCCTTAAATTCCGGATTGGCCTCCTTATATGCGCTTACCTTCTTTGCGATATTGGAAAACAGATAGCTTCCCGGAAGTTTTAAATAATTCTGATTTACTGTAACCATAGTATTTTATCTCCTTCTCTCAATTTCCTCTGCCAGTGCTTTTCTGACGCTGTCAGGATTTGCCTTGCCTTTCAGCTCTCTCATCAGCTGTCCTACAAAAAATCCCATAACCTTATCCTTGCCGCCCAGAAGCTCTGCCAGCGGTCCAGGGTTTGCATCTACGATCTTTTTCACAGTTTCGGTGAGAAGGCTTGTATCTTCTACGATCTTAAGACCATTCTCTTCTATATATACAACCGGATCAATATCCTCGTCAAACACTTTTTCAAATACTTTCTTGGCATTCTGTGCGCTGACCTCTTTTTTCTCCACCATGGAAAGAAGGTCTGCCAGATGCTTCGGGGTAAAGCTTACCATTTCCGGATCAAGGCCCTTGTCCTTTGTCAGGCGGAGAACCTCCACCATAAACCAGTTTGCCACCTTTTTCGGGTTTCCGAGAAGAACTGCTGTCTCCTCAAAAAGTCCTGCCAGATGTCTGGATTCGGTCAGGATCCCTGCATCATAAGCCGGAAGCTCATACTCCTTCTGATAACGCTCCATCTTGGCTTCACGAAGCTCCGGAATGGAAGTACGCAGCTCTTCGATCCATGCATCGGAAATGTGGATCGGCGGAAGATCCGGGTCCGGGAAGTAACGGTAATCCTTTGCATCCTCCTTGGAACGCATAGCATGGGAAGACTCTTTGTTATCGTCCCATCTTCTTGTCTCCTGTACAACGGCTCTTCCTTCTTCCAGAAGCTCGATCTGACGTTCTCTCTCTCCTTCAATCGCTCTCGCAATGGCCTTGAAGGAGTTCAGGTTCTTCATCTCTGTTCTTGTTCCGAAGGTCTCACTTCCCACCTCACGGACGGAAAGGTTGACATCGGCACGCATGGAGCCCTCCTGGAGCTTACAGTCAGAAACTCCAAGATACTGCATGGTGCAGCGGAGCTTTTCCAGATATGCGATAACCTCCTCGGAGCTTCTCATATCCGGCTCGGATACGATCTCGATCAGTGGTACCCCGCTTCGGTTGTAGTCAACCAGGGAGCAGTCTTCCCACTCATCATGGATCAGCTTACCGGCATCCTCCTCCATATGCATCTCATGGATACGTACAGTCTTTTTGCCTGCGGAAGTCTCGATCTCAACAGCTCCGTCATAGCAGATTGGCAGATACAGCTGAGAGATCTGATAGTTCTGGGGGTTATCCGGGTAAAAATAGTTCTTACGGTCAAACTTACAGTACTGATGGATATGACAGTTTGCCGCAAGACCTGCCTTGATGGCAAACTCTACCACTTTTTTGTTGAGGACCGGAAGAGAGCCCGGCATACCGGTGCAGACCGGGCAGGTATGTGTATTTGGTGCGCCTCCGAATTCTGTGGAGCATCCGCAGAAGATCTTTGTTTTTGTGGCAAGCTCCACATGCACCTCAAGTCCTATGACTGTCTCATACTGTTTCATGCCTTTTCTCCCCCTTCCATTGCTGTTCCGAAATCACCGCGTTTTTTCTCATAGGCGTGTGCTGCGCGGAACAGGTTGTTTTCTTTGAAGCAGTCGCCGATCATCTGGATCCCGATTGGAAGTCCTGCTGCGTCTTTTCCGCATGGAACTGTGATTCCGGGAAGTCCGCACAGGTTTACTGCTACCGTATAAATATCGCCAAGATACATGGCAAGAGGATCTTTCAGACTCTCTCCCAGCTTCGGCGCCGTAAAGGGTGATGCCGGGGCAAGAAGAACGTCATATTTGGAAAAGGCCTGATCAAATTCCTTTTTGATAAGGGCTTTTGTGCGAAGTGCTTTCAGATAGTAAGCATCGTAGTAACCGGAGCTTAACACAAAGGAGCCAAGCATGATACGGCGTTTTACTTCCTCGCCGAAACCTTCAGTCCTTGTCTTCTTGTACATATCATGAAGTCCCTCGTACTCTTTTGCACGGAAGCCGTACTTCACACCGTCAAAGCGCTCCAGATTGGAGCTGGCCTCTGCGCTGGCAATGATGTAGTAGGCAGGGATCATATATTCTGTTGTCTTCATGGAGAAAAATTCTACCACTGCGCCCATCTCGGTAAGGCTCTTCAGCGTATTCATAAAGGCCTCTTTTACCTCCGGGTTCAGTCCCTCTGAGAGATATTCCTTCGGCACGCCGAATTTCATTCCCACGATCTTATCTGTCATAGAAGCGGAGAAGTCAAGATTCTCTCTCTTCATGGAGGTGCTGTCCTTGGCATCGTGTCCGGCAATGATCTCAAGGAGTGCCGCACAGTCTGCAACATCCTTTCCTACCGGTCCGATCTGATCCAGAGAGGATGCATAGGCAACCAGTCCGTAACGGGATACTGTTCCGTAGGTCGGTTTGATTCCGGTAACACCGCAGTAGGAGCTTGGCTGACGGATGGAACCGCCGGTATCAGAACCCAGTGCCAGGTAAGTCTCTCCTGCTGCCACTGCCGCACAGGAGCCGCCGGAGGAGCCGCCCGGAACATGCTCCAGATCCCACGGGTTTCTGGTGACGCCGTAAGCGGATGTCTCTGTGGTACTTCCCATGGCGAACTCATCCATGTTTGTCTTTCCGATGATCACAAGACCTGCCTGTTCCAGACGGTCAATAACCTCGGCATTGTACTGCGGCACAAAATTCTCAAGGATCTTTGATGCACAGGTAGTTGTTTTTCCCTTAATGCAGATATTATCCTTAATTGCAATAGGTACACCGGCAAGAGGTCCTGTATAGGTTCCATCCTCAATGCCCTTCTGTACCTCTTTTGCTCTTGCATAGGCTTCTTTTTTGTAAGTATCAAGATAAGCGTGGACCTTGTCCTCTTTTGCTTCGATCTGATCAAATACGTATTTCACACCGTCCAGGACGCTTATCTGATGCTGCTTGATCTTTTCCGCAAGCTGTAATGCGGTTAATTTTCCCAAATCCATGTCCTGTCTCCTGTCTTATCCAATTGTTTTCGGAACCTGATACTGGTTTTCTTTCTGCTTCGGTGCATTGGCAAGCATCGCCTCATGGTTGTCTCCGTTTGTCACAACATCTTCACGGAATACGTTTTCGTCCTCAAAAATATGGGACATAGGCTCTACGGAAGAGGTGTCAAGCTCATCCAGCTTGTCTACATAGTCCAGCATCTTCTGCATATCCTCTTTTGCTTTTTCCTTTTCATCCTCTGTCAGAGAAAGCTTTGCAAGGATGCAGACATTTTTCATTGTTTCATCATCGATTATCTTTGCCATCTTTTTTCTCCTTATTACGGCTCAAGTCTGTTCATATCACGTGGGAACAGACAGGTCTCACGAACGTTTTCTTCTCCGAGGATCTGCATGGTAAGACGTTCCAGTCCGATTCCAAGTCCTCCGTGAGGCGGCATTCCATGCTTGAAGGTATCCAGGTACTGCTCCATACCCTCTTCATCCATACCACGGGCTGCGATCTTATCCTTCAGCATCTGATAATCATGGATACGCTGTCCGCCTGTAGTTACCTCAAGTCCCTTGAACAGAAGGTCAAAGCTTAATGTAAATTTCTCATCTGACGGATCATCCATTGCGTAGAACGGACGCTTCTTAGACGGATAATGTGTGACAAAAACAAAATCAGCATCATATTCTTCTTTGAAATATCTTCCGATCAGCGCTTCTTCCTCCGGCTCCAGATCATATGGGTTGCGGATCTTACGTTTATATTTTTCAGCTACCAGCTCTTTGGCCTTGTCAAAACGTACTGCCGGGATCTTGTCCACCTTCGGAAGCTCCACCTTCAGAATGGAAAGCTCATGAGCGTAGTCTTTCTTAAGAAGTTCTACCGCATACTGGAGAAATCCGGTTTCCATCTCCATGATATCCTCAAATCCGTTGATATAGCCCATCTCAAAATCAAGGCTTGTATATTCATTCAGATGACGTTTTGTGTTATGCTTCTCTGCACGGAATACAGGACCGGTCTCAAATACACGGTCAAAAACACCTACCATCATCTGTTTATAAAACTGCGGGCTCTGTGCCAGAACTGCCGGTTTATGGAAATAGCTCAGCTTGAACAGGTTTGCACCACCCTCTGCACCTCTGGCTCCGATCTTCGGTGTGTGGATC